>JAAFHC010000028.1 GCA_010906935.1 Gelidibacter sp. | reverse complement strand
TTATGCAAGGTGTAGGTTCTGTTAACATGTCTATGGGTGGCGCTGCAACTGCACAACCGCTGGATATTAGTGGCGCATTACTATGGAACCCGGCCGCTATTTCTGTATTTGACAGTAAAATAATAAACTTTGACATTGGCGCTTTCTTTTCATCGCCTGAATTAAGTTCTACTGGATTTGAGTTTAATGGAGCGACTGGGCAACCAACAGGAAATATGATTAGTGGTGTAACCAAAGACGATAGAGGTACTTCGCCAATGCCAGCTTTGGCTTATGTATATGGAAAAGAAGGAAGCAAACACACATTTGGTGTATCTGCTTTTGGGATTAGCGGTTTTGGAGTTACTTTTCCTGAACAAACATTTAATACTAATCCAATAAATAACATGCAACCGTTTGGTTTTGGTCACATTGAATCTGACTATATGTTATTACAAGTTGGTTTAGCTTGGGCATATGAAGTAACTGATAATTTTTCTATTGGCGTACAGCCAACTGTTAATTATGCAGCATTGGAGTTGGCGCCAAATCCAACAGCAAATCCGGATTTCACACCTCCTGCTGGTGCTCCAAGTGATAGAGGGTATCCTACGACTGATAAGGCTACAGCACTAGGTTATGGAGCTCAATTTGGTTTGTTTTATAATTCACCAAGTGGAATAAAATTAGGAGCTTCTTATAAAACTCCACAAAAATTTGGAGATTTAGAATTTAAAAACACCTATGTAAATGGAGATGCAGCACCAGATACATCCTTTAATATGGATTATCCTGCAATTCTTTCATTTGGTGTAGGTTATTCAAATGAAACAATTGATTTGGCATTGGATTATAGATCTGTGGATTACGAAAACACCAATGGTTTCGAAGAAAAAGGGTGGAATCCTACAGGATCTGTAAAAGGTTTTGGATGGAAAAACATAAATATATTATCAGTAGGTTTACAATACAAAGGCATTGAAAAATTACCTTTAAGAGTTGGTTATACTTATAGCAGCAATCCTATTGACAGTGAATTGGCATTTTTCTCAATTCCTGCAACAGCCGTTATTAAAAACGCATTCCAATTTGGAACCAGTTACCCTGTTACCGATAACTTTAAGTTAAATGGCGTGTTTCATTATGGAACTAGCGGAGATAAAACTGAAGGTCCAATGTTAAACCCAGGATATATTTCACCATCAAATCAATATGGAGCTATAGATAATACAAAAGTAGGTTACGAAATGACAACAAGTATACAAGTATGGTGATGTTAGGTGTAACTTATACGTTTAGTAAATAAATATTTGGTTAATTAGTTTAAAAGAGGCTGTCCTGAAAAGGCAGTCTTTTTTTTGTTTAAAAGTATAAGAGATTTGATAAATTTCTTGTTTATTTGTAGCCTAAATCTTTTAAATGTTAGTGAACAAAAAAAGCAAGTTTATTTATTTATATGCATTTACCTTGTTTATTTTATCTGCTTTGTACGGATTATTAATGCGTTGGAATTTTGCTTTTCCCACAAAATTTATTCCATATCAAAATTTATTGCAAAGCCATTCTCACGTAGCGTTTTTAGGTTGGGGTTACCTTATAGTTATTGGCGCTATTATATATTATTTTGTTTCGGATGCAGATAAACAGCATAAAGTGTATAAATCAACTTTAGCAATTTTATTGGTAGTTATACCGTTGATGTTAATTAGCTTTCCTTTAGGCGGCTATAAAGTATTTTCCATTGTTTTGCTCGCTGTTTTTGGACTCACTTCTTATGTGTTGTCCTTCAGAATTTTAAAAGATTTACGGGGAAAAAATATTTCAATCAAGTTAATTAGATACGGAATTTACTATTATTTACTTTCAAGTTTGGCCACATGGTTTTTGGCATTTGTCATTGTAACACAGGGAAAAACAGATTTATATTACAACACGGTCTATTTTTATTTACACTTTTTATACAATGGATTTTTCGTTTTTGCATTGTTCGGATTGTTGTTTAAAATTTTTGAGAATCAGCAAATTGTAATTTCAGAAAAACTACAAAAGAACTTTTTTAACTATGTAAACATTGCTTGTATTCCGGCTTATGCTTTATCTGTTTTATGGAGCACAAATTTTTTATTGTTCAATTTGATTGGTTTTGTGGCTTCGGTTTTGCAATTAATTTCTTTGATTTTTTTGTTGAAAATAATGCAACAGGCATTTTCACAGATTAATTGGAATTTCACTTCTAAATTACTGTTGAAATTTGCGTTGGTTTCTTACAGTTTAAAAATTATCAGTCAAATTTTATCAGCTTTTCCTTATATTGTTGAAAAATCGTTGGCCTTAAAACCTTTTTTTATTATTGGTTATTTACATTTATTTACTTTGGGTTTTCTAAGTGTCTTGTTATTTTTAATTGCAGATCAGCTGGGTAAAATTAAACTTAACAAACCAGCTTCAAAAGTGGGAATAATTCTGTTTTTATCAGGTGTTTTTGTCACGGAATTATTACTGTTTTTACAAGGGTTTTTATTTCTGTTTCAGTTTAACGCCATTAAAAACTACAGTTTTATTTTATTGATTTTTAGTTTTTTGATGGTTATTGGTTTAATGGTAGTTTATGTAAACCAGTTTTCAAGAAAAAAAACACCAATTTAAAATATTGATTGTTAAATAATTGGCGTTACTAATCAGTATGATAATGATCTGTAATACAAGGTTAAATTTAACCGCAATGTACGCTAAGGAAATCGCAATGGACGCAATGTGTTGTAAATCAACTATAATTAATATTGCGACCTTTGCTTTTTCTTCGCGACCCTTGCGGTAAAAAAAATAACAGTCTAATAATCAATTAGTTTTAAAATATTTATATACTGATTAGTTACTAATTGGCAAAAGACTTTTTTATATTTTCCATTAGCAACGCGGTCTTTGATCTTTTCCAATACAATTATTAAAAAAACATTGTGATAAATTTATTGCCCAACTAAATTTGGAGTAGTACTTTTGATTTTTAAAGAATTCCCGTGACCAAATACTTAGAAAATCTTAACGAATCGCAAAAAGCCGCGGTATTGCACAAAGAAGGCGCTATGATTATTATTGCCGGTGCAGGCTCAGGCAAAACGCGCGTTTTAACTTATAGAATCGCTCATTTGATGAGCCAAAATGTTGATCCTTTCAATATTTTGGCATTGACATTTACCAACAAAGCAGCGCGCGAAATGAAAAACCGTATCGCAACGGTTGTGGGCGTTTCTGAAGCCAAAAATTTATGGATGGGAACTTTTCACTCCGTTTTTGCGCGTATTTTACGTTCTGAAGCAGACAGATTGGGTTTCCCATCTAATTTCACCATTTATGATACGCAGGATTCCGTAAGATTGCTTTCTTCCATTATCAAAGAAATGGAATTGGATAAGGACCGATACAAACCAAAACAGGTATTAGGTAGGATTTCCTCCTTTAAAAACAGCTTAATTACGGTGAAGGCGTATTACAATGATCCCGATTTATTGGAAGCCGATAAAATGACCCAACGGCCAGAAATGGGAAAAATATATAACGAATACGTGGAGCGTTGTTTTAAAGCAGGCGCCATGGATTTTGATGATTTATTGTTGAGAACCAATGAGTTATTGACTAGATTTCCGGTGGTTTTGGCAAAATATCAAGACAGGTTTAGGTATATTTTGGTTGATGAATATCAGGATACAAACCATTCGCAATATTTAATTGTGAAGGCTTTGGCCGACAGATTTCAGAATATTTGTGTGGTGGGCGACGATTCGCAAAGTATTTATGCTTTTCGTGGCGCAAACATTAAAAACATCATGAATTTTCAACGCGATTACGACAATGTGGCTATTTTTAAATTGGAGCAAAATTATCGCTCTACCAAAAATATCGTGGAAGCTGCCAATAGCGTTATTGAAAAAAATAAAACCAAACTCGACAAACAAATTTGGACAGATAACAGTGAAGGTGCAAAAATAAAAGTCATGAGAACTTTTACGGAAGCAGATGAAGGGCGGTTTATTGCAAATTCAATTTTTGACAATGCCATGAATTTGCAGATGAAAAATTCTGATTTCGCCATATTGTATCGCACCAATGCGCAGTCAAGGGCTTTGGAAGATGCACTTCGGAAAAAAGACATTGCCTATAGAATTTATGGCGGATTGTCGTTTTACCAGCGCAAAGAAATTAAAGATGCCTTGGCGTATTTGCGATTGCTTGTGAATCCGACCGATGAAGAAGCACTGAAAAGAATTATCAATTATCCAGCTCGCGGTATTGGAGATACTACTATAGACAAGCTTTCGGTAGCAGCAAATCACTATAAAATTTCCATTTTTGAGTTGTTGCTGAATCTCAACACTTTCGATTTAAACCTTAATTCGGGTATAAAAACGAAGCTTTTGAAT
Source organism: Gelidibacter sp. (assembly GCA_010906935.1). GTDB lineage: Bacteria > Bacteroidota > Bacteroidia > Flavobacteriales > Flavobacteriaceae > Lutibacter. Next base: position 36,604 of record JAAFHC010000028.1, on the reverse strand, counting down.
TTTGTGACCATGATGCAGCATTTTCAAATTGAGTCTGAAACTAAAAATGCTTTTGAGATTGCAGAATTTGTGGTGCAAAAAACACGATTAATTCAGGATTTAGAAAGTGAAGGAACGCCAGAAGGCGTTAGCAGGGTTGAAAATATTCAGGAATTATTAAACGGATTAAAAGATTTTATTGAAGAACAAAAAGAAAATGAAGCGGATGATTCTTTGGCTTTTTTCTTGGAAGATGTGGCTTTGGCAACAGATTTAGACACTAAAAATAAAGACGATGCTCCCCGAGTTTCCTTAATGACGATCCATTTGGCAAAAGGGCTGGAATTTCCTTTTGTGTATATTGTTGGTTTGGAAGAAAATTTATTTCCTTCGGCAATGAGCATGAATACCAGAAGCGAATTGGAAGAAGAACGTCGGTTATTTTATGTTGCGTTAACAAGGGCAGAAAAACAGGCGTATTTAACGTATGCGCAAACAAGATACCGTTGGGGAAAATTGGTAGATTGTGAACCAAGTCGTTTTTTAGAAGAAATTGACGAAGTTTTTTTAGAACATTTAACGCCAAAAATGGCGCCGCCAAAACAAAATTCTTTTATTGATGAAGATATTTTTGGTGACATTCCTCAAGATAGAATCCGTTTTAAAAAACCAATTCAGCGTGCGCCAATAAAAAAAGCTGTGCAGCCACCAATTGAATTGTCAAGTCCAAAAAACTTTAAAAAAGTGGATGCGTCCATGGTTGCTTCTGCAAATTTATTTGATGACAATATTATTGTTGGAACCATCGTTGAGCACGCAAAGTTTGGAAAAGGCGAAGTGATTAGTTTAGACGGTTTCGGCGCGAACCAAAAAGCTGAAATAAGATTTGCTTCAGATGGCGTTAAAAAATTATTGTTACAATTCGCAAAGCTTGTAATTATAGGCTAAATACACATTGTAAAACCAATTTTTATATTGTAATTTGCAAAAAATATTATAGAAAGAAAAGACCCATGGAATTTGATTTAGAATACAATTCAGAAAGACCCCATTTAATTATCCCGGAATACGGCAGACACGTCCAAAAATTAATAGACAATTGTGTGGCCATAGAAGATGCTGAAGAACGGAACAAAATGGCAAAAGCCATTGTTGACGTTATGGGGAATTTACAACCGCATTTGCGCGATGTACCCGATTTTAAGCACAAATTATGGGATCAGCTGTTTATCATGTCCGATTTTAAATTGGAAGCTGAATCTCCTTATCCAAAGCCTGAAAGAGAAGAATTGGCAGCAAAACCAGAAAGCTTGGCCTATCCAAAATACGATTCAAAATACCGATTTTACGGCAATAACATTCAAACAATGATTGATGTGGCCTTAACTTGGGAAGAAGGTGAAGCGCGTGAAGCTTTGTATTTTGCCATTGCCAACCATATGAAAAAATGCTATTTAAATTGGAATAAAGACACGGTGGACGATCATATTATTTACAATCATTTACTTGATTTGTCTAAAGGAAAAATTGATTTGGAAGGTAAAAATGAAACTTTGTCGGAAGTTAAAGAGCTGATGAAGAAAAGAAAGCCGGCAGGAAAAGTTAAAATATTGAAAAAGAAACAATAAACCAATTCATTAACCAATATCATGGGAACATTTGTTATAGAAGGAGGTCATAAATTAAGCGGAAGCATCACACCTCAAGGCGCTAAAAATGAAGCACTTCAAGTAATATGCGCGGTTTTGCTAACTCCTGAAAAAGTGATTATCAGCAACATTCCGGATATTAGAGATGTTAACAAATTGATCTATATTTTAAGCGAGTTGGGTGTAAAAGTGGATAGGATTAGTCCGGATACGTACTCTTTTCAGGCAGATGAATTGGATTTAGATTACTTAGAATCAGAAAAATTTAAAGTTGAAGGAAGTTCTTTACGTGGTTCAATTATGATTGTTGGTCCGTTATTGGCGCGATTTGGAAAAGGATATATTCCGCGTCCGGGAGGCGATAAAATTGGAAGACGCAGATTGGATACGCATTTTGAAGGATTTATACAATTAGGCGCAACTTTCAGATACAATAAAGATGAGCGTTTTTATGGCGTGGAAGCCAAACAGCTTATTGGAGCAGATATGTTGTTGGATGAAGCTTCAGTAACCGGAACTGCAAATATTGTGATGGCAGCCGTCATGGCAAAAGGAATTACAACAATTTACAATGCCGCATGCGAACCATATATTCAACAATTGTGTAAAATGTTGAACAGTATGGGTGCAAAAATTGAAGGAATAGGCTCTAATTTATTGCACATAAAAGGCGTTAAAAATTTAAAAGGTTGTTCTCATAGAATTTTACCCGACATGATTGAAATTGGTAGCTGGATTGGGATGGCGGCTATGACAAGATCTTCCATTACCATTAAAGATGTGAGTTGGAACGATTTGGGTGTGATACCACGTGTTTTTCAGAAATTGGGAATCAATTTAGAAAAAAGAGGTGATGATATTTTCATACCAGAGCAAGAGAATTATGAAATTCAAAATTATATTGATGGTTCAATTTTAACTATTTCCGATGCGCCTTGGCCAGGTTTTACACCCGATTTATTGAGCATTATTTTAGTCGTTGCCACACAGGCAAAAGGAAGCGTGTTGATTCATCAAAAAATGTTTGAAAGCAGGTTGTTCTTCGTCGATAAATTGATTGATATGGGCGCTAAAGTAATTCTTTGCGATCCGCATAGAGCAACGGTTATAGGCATGAACCACGAATCTAGCTTAAAAGCAACAACCATGGCTTCACCTGATATTAGGGCTGGAATTTCCTTATTGATAGCCGCGCTTTCTGCAGAAGGCACAAGTACCATTCAAAACATTGAGCAAATAGACAGAGGTTACCAAAATATTGATGAACGTTTACAAGCCATCGGCGCAAAAATAATTAGGGTAGATTAAGCACTTGTATATTTGTTTAGTTGACGTTTATTAAATCTATTCTTAATTTTTTCTATCAACTTCGATTTTCCGTCTTCCGTCTTTGGTCTTCCGTCTTTTTAATTATCAATTATCAAGTGTCATATTGGCATATCTCAAAAAATGGCAATACTTTTGCAGACAAAAGTAGGATAACAATTTTATGTAAAAATTATGAGTAAAAAGAAAGACAATAAGGAGCCGAATGAAATAAATGAACAAGAAGTTAATCAGCATGAATTCCAAGAAATAAGTGTTGAGGAGCAACTTAAACAAGATCTTCATCAGGAGAAAGATAAATTTTTACGATTATTTGCAGAGTTTGAAAATTATAAAAAACGTACTTCTAGAGAACGAATTGATTTATTTAAAACTGCCAATGAAGAATTAATGACAGTTTTATTGCCAGTATTGGATGATTTTGATAGAGCCTTAAATGAAATAAAAAAAGCCGGCGAAGAAAATAACGAGCTTTTAAAAGGTATAGAGCTGATTAATAATAAATTACGTAACTCATTAGCTCAAAAAGGCTTAAGTATTATTGATGTGAATGAAGGCGATGTTTTTGATGTTGAATTGCACGAAGCCATTACACAAATTCCTGCACCAAGCGATGATTTAAAAGGAAAGATTATTGATGTCCTTGAGCAAGGATATAAGTTAGGTGAAAAAGTTATTAGATACCCAAGAGTTGTAATTGGACAATAAATTAAAAAAATGAAGCAAGATTATTACGAAATACTGGGCATTTCAAAAAATGCCACTGCTGCAGAAATTAAAAAGGCCTATCGTCAAAAAGCCATAGAATTCCATCCTGATAAAAATCCGGGGAATAAAGCAGCGGAAGAAAAATTTAAAAAAGCTGCAGAGGCCTATGAAATACTAAGCAACGATAATAAAAAAGCGCGATATGACCAATACGGACATGCCGCATTCGAAAATGGTGGTGGAGGTGGCTACAGTGGTGGCGGAATGAACATGGAAGATATTTTCAGCCAGTTTGGAGATATTTTTGGTGGAGGATTTGGTGGCGGAAGCTTTGGAGGTGGTTTCGGCGGACAAAGTCGAGGAAGAGCTCGTGTTAAAGGAAGTAACTTGCGCATTAGAGTTAAATTAACTTTAGAGGAAATAGCAAACGGCGTAGAAAAAAAGGTAAAAGTCCGTAGAAAAGTTATGGCCGATGGCGCTACTTATAAAACTTGTACTACCTGTAACGGTGCCGGTCAAGTGATGCGCGTAACCAACACTATTTTAGGACGCATGCAATCGGCATCCACTTGTCCAACTTGTCACGGAGCTGGTGAAATTTTGGATAAAAGACCAAAAAATGCAGACAGTGACGGATTAGAGTTTAAAGAAGAAACTGTTTCAATAAAAATTCCTGCCGGCGTTACGGAAGGAGTTCAGTTAAAAGTAAACGGAAAAGGAAATGCAGCTCCGGGAAACAATGCAATAGACGGAGATCTAATTGTGGTAATTGAAGAAATTGCCCACGAAACCTTAAAAAGAGAAGGAACAAATTTACACTTCGACTTATACATTAATTTTTCTGAAGCGGTATTGGGAATTTCAAAAAATATTGATACCGTAACTGGAAAAGTAAAAATTAAAATTGAACCGGGAACACAATCAGGAAAAATTTTACGTTTACGCGGAAAAGGATTGCCAAGCATTGACAATTATGGAAATGGTGATTTGTTGGTTCACATCAATGTTTGGACTCCCCAAACACTTTCAACGGAACAAGAAGCATTTTTTGAAGCCAATAAAAAGGATGAAAATTTCAAACCGAACCCTTCAAAATTAGACAAATCATTTTTTGAAAAAGTAAAAGATATGTTTTCGTAAAAATTAAATGTTAAATAATTTTATATTTTTTAAAAATAAACTATATTTGAAATGTTGTTAGCGAAAGATCTGATAACACTTTTTCTTTTTCATAGCAATTTTCCCACTCAATCTTTGAGTGGGTTTTTTTATTGTCAATTTTTTAGTTTATTTTTGCAAAAAAATGAGTAGGTCGTCTTATCGCTTCAATTTATTGAAGAGGAAAGTCCGGACACCAAAGAGTAGCATAGTGGATAACATCCATCCGGCGTAAGCCGAGGACAAGTGCAACAGAAAGCAAGTACAGTTCGGCTGTAGTGAAACCAGGTAAACTCTATGCGGTGAAATGCCATGTATATTGAAATTTTAGTGTGACTCGCATTATTTCAAGGGGTAGGCAGCTTGAGCTATAAAGCAATTTATAGTCTAGATAAATGATAAGAACTTTTCGAAGTACAAAATCCGGCTTATAGATCTACTTAATTTTTTTACCATATTCTTAATTTCTACATCGTTTTCGTGATTCATTATACCGTTTTAAAAAAAATAGGGATTGTAAATATTTTTATCTATAAAAATACGCTTGTTACTGCCGTTTTGTTAAATAAGGAATCCTTTTTTGTACCTTCGCTAAATTAAAATAACTTATAAAAATTATAGATATGGCTTTTGATATTGAAATGATTAAAGGTGTTTACAGCAGAATGGCAGAACGCGTTGATGCCGCTAAAACTGTAGTTGGAAAACCTTTAACTTTAGCTGAAAAAATATTATACAACCACCTTTGGGATGGCAAAGCGAAAACAGCTTTTATTCGAGGAAAAGATTATGTAGATTTTGCGCCAGACAGAATTGCTTGTCAGGATGCAACTGCACAAATGGCCTTGCTTCAATTTATGCAAGCCGGAAAAACCAAAGTGGCTGTGCCAACAACCGTGCATTGTGATCATTTAATTCAGGCTAAAATTGGTGCGGATAAAGATTTACAAACCGCCTTAAACAACAGCAGCGAAGTATTTAACTTCTTGGCTTCAGTTTCTAACAAATACGGTATTGGTTTTTGGAAACCGGGCGCAGGAATTATTCATCAAGTGGTGTTAGAAAATTACGCATTTCCGGGAGGAATGATGATTGGAACAGATTCACATACCGTAAATGCTGGCGGATTGGGAATGATTGCAATTGGCGTAGGAGGTGCAGATGCGGTAGATGTGATGGCAGGAATGGCTTGGGAATTGAAATTTCCAAAATTGATTGGTATTAAATTAACAGGAAAATTGTCGGGTTGGACAGCGCCTAAAGATGTGATTTTAAAAGTTGCGGGAATCTTGACCGTAAAAGGAGGTACCGGAGCCATTGTAGAATATTTTGGTGAAGGCGCAAAAGCGATGTCTGCAACAGGAAAAGGAACTATATGTAATATGGGTGCTGAAATAGGTGCCACAACTTCAACTTTTGGCTATGATGCATCAATTGAACGTTATTTGCGTGCAACCGACCGTAATGAAGTGGCTGATGAAGCCAATAAAATAGCGACTTATTTAACAGGTGACGATGAAGTGTATGCAAATCCTGAACTTTATTTCGACCAAGTTATTGAAATTAATTTATCTGAATTAAAACCTCATTTAAACGGTCCGTTTACGCCAGATTTGGCGACGCCAGTTGGTGAAATGACGGAAAAAGCGGTAAAAAATGATTGGCCTTTGAAAGTGGAATGGGGATTAATTGGTTCTTGCACAAATTCATCTTATGAAGATTTATCAAGAGCAGCTTCAGTAGCAAAACAGGCAGTAGATAATAAAATAGTCGCAAAAGCTGAATTTGGTATCAATCCAGGTTCAGAGCAAGTGCGTTTTACGGCTGAACGAGATGGCTTGTTAACCATTTTTGAAGATTTAAACGCAAAAATATTTACCAATGCTTGCGGACCATGTATTGGTCAGTGGGCTAGGGAAGGTGCTGAAAAACAAGAAAAAAATACCATTATTCACTCTTTCAACAGAAACTTTTCAAAACGTGCAGACGGAAATCCGAATACGCACGCTTTTGTTGCTTCACCAGAAATGGTGGCTGCCATTGCAATATCAGGCAGGTTAGATTTTAATCCGATGACCGATACGTTAATCAACCAAGATGGTGTGGAAGTGAAATTTGCTGAGCCAACCGGTTTTGAATTGCCGCCAAATGGTTTTGACGTAAAAGATGCAGGATTTGTTGCTGCAATGAAAGATGGAAGCAAAATTGAAGTTTTGGTAAGCCCAACTTCTGAAAGATTGCAATTATTAGAACCATTCCAACCGATTGGAACCAACGTAAAAGGCGCTAAATTATTGATAAAAGCCTATGGAAAATGCACTACCGACCATATTTCTATGGCAGGTCCTTGGTTGCGTTTTCGTGGTCATTTAGACAATATTTCAAACAACTGTTTAATTGGTGCCGTAAATGCATTTGGGAAAGAAACCAATAAAGTGAAAAATCAACTGACAAATGAATTTGGCACTGTGCCAGATACCGGAAGAGCTTACAAAGCAGCAGGCGTTTTTTCAATTGTTGTTGGTGATCATAATTACGGCGAAGGTTCTTCAAGAGAGCACGCTGCTATGGAACCTCGTCATTTGGGTGTTGCAGCGGTTATTGTGAAATCTTTTGCGCGTATTCACGAAACAAACCTTAAAAAACAAGGAATGTTAGGATTGACTTTTGCAAATGAAGCTGATTATGATTTGATTCAGGAAGATGATACTTTTAACTTTTTGGATTTGGATAAATTCGCTTCCGGAAAAACATTGGCTTTGGAGCTGGTTCACGTTGATGGAAGCAAAAACACCATCCAATTAAACCATACTTACAATGAGAGCCAGATTGAATGGTTTAAAGAAGGTTCAGCTTTAAATTTGATTAAAAAAGAGCAAGCAGCTTAAGCAAAATAGCTAAAATTTAATAATTGAAAAATTATTATTTTAAGAGGGAAATTTTTCAATTTCCCTCTTTTATTTTTCTGAATATTTTAGATAAATATATGTTTTAAAATCTTTTCTTATTTAATTTTTTTTTGTAATTTCAATTTTAATATTTATGAATAAATTCAATGATTAATAGCATTTTTATTGTTGAATTTTGCAATCATTTTGATATTTTATTTTTCATTATTAATTAAACCCGCGTTAGGGATTGAGCGGTTTGTTTGAGCTCTTTTTTTGTTGCTTTTCGCAACTAAAAAAAGCGAGCCGCATAAGCCCGCCCGCTTTTTTTAGCGGGAACGCCCAAATTTTAAGCGCTTTTAATAGTGAAAATATTGATTGTTATTTTTAAATGAATAAAAAAATAAAATAAAGCAACAAATATGAAAATAACACATTTGAGTGCAGAATGTTATCCGGTTGCTAAAGTAGGCGGTTTGGCTGATGTTGTTGGAGCCCTTCCAAAATATCAAAATGATGCGGGTTTTACTGCGGAAGTAATTATGCCTTTTTATGACAATAAATTCACTAAAAGTGAAGAGTTTTCAGTTATTTTTAAATCGAAATTAAATTTGGGAAAACAAGAATTTCCCTTTGAAATAAAAACATGGAATAATAGCAATATTGGTTTTAACCTTTATTTAGTGGATGTTCCTGAATTGTTATTTAAGGATTATGTGTATTCTTTTGATGATACCGATCGGTTTTTGGCATTTCAAATTGCCGCGTTAAATTGGATGCTTACTTGGGACGAAAAGCCAACAACGGTGCATTGCCACGATCATCATACCGGACTTATTCCTTTTATGATGACACAATGCAGCGATTATGCGGCATTCAAAAATATTCCAACGGTGCTTACCATTCACAATGCGCAATATCAAGGTTGGTTTTCACATGAAAAAGTGGGCTTGATACCAGAATTTAACTTTAATAATGTTGGGTTGTTAGATTGGTTTGGAAACATCAATCCGCTTGCTTCTGCCATAAAATGCGCTTGGAAAGTGACCACGGTTTCTCCAAGTTATATGGAAGAATTGAAAAAAGCTGCCAATGGTTTGGAAAGTTTGTTAAGTTATGAAAGCGCTAAATGTACCGGAATTTTAAATGGAATAGATTGGGAAGTATGGAATCCTGAGACTGATGCTTATTTGGTTGAAAATTACAACATAAATTCCGTTGAAGTTGGAAGGGAAGTCAATAAAAAATGGCTGTGCACCAATTTTAATTTGGATTTTGAAAAACCACTTTTTGCATTTATTGGCAGATTGGTAGGGGAAAAGGGCGCAGATTTATTTCCGGAAACCTTTAAAAAAGCCCTTCAATATGGGAATATATCCATATTTTTATTGGGCTCGGGTAATGATGTTGTTGAAGCACAATTGATTGCGCTTAAAAAAGATTTTGAGGGAACTTACAATGCTTTTATAGGTTATGATGAAAAATTGGCGCATATTGTTTATGCGGGAGCCGATTTTATCCTAATGCCTTCTAGGGTTGAACCTTGCGGATTGAACCAAATGTACGCTTTGCGCTATGGTTCTATTCCAATTGTGAGAAGTATTGGAGGTTTAAAAGATACCGTTGTTGATATTTCAGAAAAGGGTGGATTTGGAATTTGCCATGAGGAAGTTACAGTTTTAGAAATTACCGAAGCGATTGAAAGAGGGGCTAAGTTGTTTGAAAATAACGAAAAATATCATAAAATAAGAAAAAAAGTCATGGGCATCAACCATTCTTGGGATGCATCGGCATTGGCATATATCAATTTATATAAATCATTAAATCAGTAAGGTATGGTTGGGAATAAAGTTTTATCAATTATTTTAGGTGGCGGACAAGGATCCAGATTACACCCGTTAACAGAGACACGTTCTAAACCTGCCGTGCCAATTGCGGGTAAATATAGGCTGGTGGATATCCCTATTTCAAATTGTATTAATTCAGACATCAAGCGCATTTTTGTGTTAACGCAATTTAATTCAGCATCGTTAAATAGGCACATTAAAAATACCTATCATTTTAGTTTTTTCAGCTCCGCATTTGTCGATGTATTGGCTGCCGAACAAACGCCCGGAAACAGCACTTGGTTTCAGGGTACAGCAGATGCGGTAAGACAAAGTATGCATCACTTTTTAAATCATGATTTTGATTATGCATTGATTTTATCAGGCGATCAATTGTATCAAATGGATTTTGAGGAAATGGTTGAAAAACACATTAAATTGAAAGCTGCCATATCTATTGCTACAATTCCTGTAAATGCAAAAGATGCCACTTCATTTGGGATTTTGAAAACAAATGATAAGGATGAAATCACCTCTTTTATTGAAAAACCTACCACTGAATTGTTACCAGATTGGACTTCCGAAGTAAGTGACGAGATGAAAAAAGAAGGCCGTAAATATTTGGCTTCTATGGGAATTTATATTTTTAACAGAGACCTTCTTGTTGAATTGATGGCCAATCCCGACACAAACGATTTTGGCAAAGAAATTATTCCGCAGGCCATTGATAAACACAAAATTGTAAGTTTTCAATATGAAGGCTATTGGACAGATATTGGAAATATTGATTCGTTTTTTGAAGCCAATTTAGGTTTGACAGATGATTTTCCGAAGTTTGATTTGTACAGCACGCAAAAAAGAATTTATACGCATGCTCGAATGTTGCCTACCACAAAAATTTCTGGAACAGCAATGGACAGAACTGTAATCGCAGATGGTTGTATTATTAATGCCGGTAAAATTGAACATTCTGTAATTGGTGTTCGATCAAGAATTGATAAAGAATCAACCGTCATTAATACCTATATGATGGGAGGCGATTTTTATCAGTCGCTTGAAGAAATATTGGATCCTAATGTTATTACCATGGGGATTGGTGCACGCTGTTTTATTAAAAATGCCATTTTAGATAAAAATTGCTGTATTGGAAATGATGTTCGAATTAATGGAGGAAAACACTTAAAAGATATAGAAACAGACACTTATGTTGTAAGAGATGGCATTGTTGTGGTCAAAAAAGGCGCTTTAATTCCTAATGGTTTTAGTATATAATTTATGACGAATGTAATAACACATAGTCTTTTTACAGATTTCGACATTAATTTATTTAAAAGCGGAAAGCATTATCGACTGTATGAGAAATTTGGCTCTCATAGTATCACGGTAAATGGTATTAAAGGCACTTATTTTGCAGTTTGGGCTCCCAGCGCAAAGCAAGTATCGGTAATTGGTGATTTCAATCATTGGGTTGATGGGGAATTTAACTTAAATGTCCGTTGGGATTCTTCAGGTATTTGGGAGGGATTTATTCCTTCTGTAGGAAAAGGGAATATTTATAAATATAAAATTCATTCAAATAATAATAATTACGTTTCCGAAAAAGCCGATCCTTATGCCCGCAGATGTGAACATCCTCCAAAAACTGCTTCAGTAGTTTGGGAAGATGCCTACAAATGGGAAGATAAAAGTTGGATGCACACGCGTAAGAAAAACAATGCGCTAGATGCGCCTTATTCAGTTTATGAAGTGCATTTAGGTTCTTGGAGAAAAAAAGGTAAAGAAAACAGGTCTTTGTCCTACTTTGAACTGGCCGATGAATTGGTGACTTATGTGAAAGAAATGAATTTTACCCACGTAGAATTTATGCCGATTATGGAATATCCATACGATCCTTCTTGGGGATATCAGGTTACCGGATATTTTGCGCCTACTTCGCGTTTTGGTTATCCTGAAGAATTAAAATATTTAGTCGATAAATTTCATCAAAATGAGATAGGAATTATTTTGGATTGGGTGCCTTCACATTTTCCTGAAGATGCCCACGGGTTAGGCTATTTTGATGGCTCAAGTTTATATGAACATCCAGACAAGCGAAAAGGTTACCATCAAGATTGGAAAAGTCTTATTTTTAACTATGGAAGAAATGAAGTTCGCTCCTTTTTAATCAGTAATGCCATTTTTTGGTTAGAACAATATCATGCCGATGGTTTGCGCGTAGATGCGGTTGCTTCTATGTTATTTCTCGATTATTCGCGTGAAGACGGTGAGTGGGAACCTAATATTTATGGCGGAAATGAAAATTTAGATGCGGTTTTATTTTTAAAAGAATTGAATGAAGAAGTATATAAATCGTTCCCCGATGTGCAAACTATTGCCGAAGAATCTACGGCATTTCCTATGGTTTCCAAACCAACTTTTATGGGCGGATTGGGTTTTGGAATGAAATGGATGATGGGATGGATGCACGATACTTTAGACTATTTTTCTAAAGACACCATTTACAGAAAATACCATCAAAATGAAATCACTTTTAGTTTAACTTACGCTTTTACTGAAAATTTTATGTTGCCGCTTTCTCATGATGAAGTGGTACACGGAAAAAAAACTATTTTAGGGCGTATGCCTGGCGATGAATGGCAACGTTTTGCAAATCTCCGCTTATTGTATGGTTACATGTTTACGCATCCTGGCACAAAGTTGTTGTTTATGGGAAGTGAATTTGGGCATTATGAAGAATGGAATTTTCAAAAAAGCCTAGATTGGAATTTATTGGAGTTTTATCCGCATAAAAACACACAAAACTATTTTAAAGATTTAAACTTATTTTATAAATTCACGCCTGCTTTATTTGAAAAAGGCTTTAGCTCTGAAGGTTTTGAATGGATAAGTTATGACGATTCTGAAAATTCCGTGATTTCTTATTTAAGAAAAGGTAATAATCCGAAAGATGATGTGTTGGTGGTTTGTAATTTTTCGCCGCAAACATTGGAAAATTATAAAATTCGCGTTCCCAGAAAAGGAAAGTTGCTAGAGGTATTTACTAGCAATCATAAAAAATATGGAGGAAGTGGACATGTTAACATAGAAAAAATTACCATAAAAAAACAGCCGAAAAAAGTTGATGAATATTCGGCCACACTTGTTTTGCCGCCACTTGGTATCTCAATCTTAAAATTCTGTTAGAATTAGGACCGCTAAATTGCATTAATTTTATATTATTGTTAATAAAGCGGTCGTATTTTTAATAAAAATAACAATTATTAAATTATTTATTTTAGTACGTTTGCACTTTGATCAAATAATTTAATTTATGATTATAAACACCGAACTAGAATTAAAAGGAAACCAATTTCCTTCAAAAATAATATCCTACAAAAAAGACGTTGATACTCTTTATTTTACAAGTGAAAATAATGTCGTTTTACAACTTACGATTCATAGAGACAGTGTGTTACGATTTCGTTATACCACAACTTCAATATTTGAAAATGATTTTTCTTACGCCATAACACGTTATGCAAGTAGGGGATTTAACCATCTTGAAGTTACTGAAGATGCTACCAATTATATCATTACAACTTCAAAATTAATTTGTCATATTTCAAAAGAAGATATGAGAAAATCAATTTTTGATGCAAAAGACAATACCCTTATTTCTGAAGATGAACTTGGTTTTCATTGGGAAGAAAGTTACGAATTTGGAGGTAATGTTGTCAAAATGTCCAAAAATTCACAAGAAAAAGAAAGCTACTACGGATTGGGTGACAAACCTGTTGCATTAAATTTAAAAAGCAAACGTTTTGAAAACTGGGTGACCGATTCTTATGCATTCGACAAAGATACCGACCCAATTTATAAAGCAATTCCATTTTATACCGGACTTCATCATGGAAAAGCTTATGGCATATTTTTCGACAATACTTTTCGTTCTTTTTTCGATTTTTGTCAGGAACGCAGAAATGTAACCAGTTTTTGGGCGCAGGGTGGCGAAATGAATTATTATTTTATTTATGGCCCGGAAATGAGCGAAGTGGTTTCCAATTATACCGATTTAACAGGGAAACCGCACGAATTGCCGCCACTTTGGGCGTTGGGTTACCACCAATGCAAATGGAGTTATTATCCGGAATCTAACGTAAAAGAAGTCACCAATAAATTTAGAGAATTGAGAATTCCTTGTGATGCTATTTATTTAGACATCGATTATATGGAAGGTTTTAGATGTTTTACTTGGAATAAAGAATATTTCCCAGATCCTAAAAGAATGGTGAAAGAATTGGCTGATAAAGGTTTTAAAACCGTGGTTATTATTGACCCGGGAATTAAAATAGACAATGAATACGGCGTTTTTAAAGAAGGACTTGAAAAGGATTATTTTTGCAAACGGGCAGATGGTCCGTATATGAAAGGAAAAGTGTGGCCGGGAGAATGCTATTTCCCTGATTTCACAAAACCTGAAGTCCGAGAATGGTGGTCGGGATTATTTAAAGAACTTATTGAAGATATTGGTGTGAAAGGCGTGTGGAATGATATGAACGAACCCGCGATTATGGATGTTCCAGGAAAAACATTTCCAGATGATGTAAGGCATAATTACGAAGGAAATGAATGCAGCCACAGAAAAGCGCACAACATTTACGGAATGCAAATGGCGCGTGCCACTTACCAAGGATTAAAGAAATTCTCCTATCCAAAACGACCTTTTGTAATTACAAGGGCTGCTTATTCTGGCACACAACGCTATTCATCTACATGGACAGGCGACAATGTGGCTACTTGGGAGCATTTAACCATTGCAAATTTACAAGCGCAACGTATGTGTATGTCGGGATTTTCCTTTGTTGGTTCAGATATTGGTGGGTTTGCTGAGCAACCCAACGGCGAACTTTATGCACGCTGGATTCAGTTGGGAATTTTTCATCCATTTTGCAGAACACATTCCTCTGGTGACCATGGAGACCAAGAACCTTGGGCTTTTGGAGATAATATTACCGATATTGTTAGAAAATTCATCGAAATCAGGTATCAATTGTTGCCTTATTTATACACTGCATTTTGGCGTTACGCCACAGAAGGCATTCCAATTTTGAAATCTTTGGTTTTATATGACCAGGCAGATGTGCAAACGCATTACAGAAATGATGAATTTGTATTTGGTGAAAAAATATTGGCCTGCCCAATTACCGAGCCAAATGCCAAAGGAAGAAGAATGTATATTCCTGAAGGGAATTGGTATAATTTCTGGGACAATAGTTTGGTAATAGGTGGAAATGAAGTTTGGGTTGATGCCGATTTGGACAGTATGCCAATTTTTGTGAAAGAAGGAGCCATTATCCCAAAATATCCTATTCAGCAATATGTTGGAGAAAAGGAAATTGAAGAACTTCACTTAGATGTCTTTTTCAAATTTGGTAAAGAAAAATCCATGGTTTATGAAGACGCAGAAGATGGATTAGATTATAAAAAAGGTAGATTTAGTTTAAGAAACTTTAATTTACTGGGTAAAGAGGACTCCTTGACCATTCAACAATTTAAATCAGGAAAATATATTACTTCCTATGAAACTTTTGAAATTAATTTAATTGGGCTGCCATTTGAAATAAAAAAAGTAGAAGTTGATAACGTTAAAATTGATTTGGACATTCACCTTAAAGGAAATGTTTTGGTAATTTCAAAAGAATTTACAGAGCTTCATATCATTAGTGAAAAAGGAATTCTTATTTAACAGTTTTAGTGTATTATCAAAATTAAAAAGCTCCTCGTATTGAGGAGTTTTTTAATTTATAAGAATAAATTTTATTGAAAAGCTTAATTTATTAATGGACTTTCATAAATAATTTAAAAATTGAGTTGCTCTAAGAACAGTTTATTTTTATTCAATTATGTATATTTGACATATTGAACTGGTTTAAACTTTTTTCAATTGGCTACAAAATGCTATTTTTCACTCACTTTTTGTCTTTTTTGAACTCCGTAGCGATGCTATGCAGTTAAAAAAAACCTTCAATTGAGCAAAAAATTCCTATTTCCTGCCTGCCGGCGAGGCAGGTTCGCTTCAATCAAAAAAGTTTAAACCAGTTCATTGAAAAATTAAAAAATCAAAATACATACAAAATGAAACTTTTAGAAAATAAAACCGCTTTAATTACAGGAGCAACAAGAGGAATAGGAAAAGGAATTGCCCAAACTTTCGCAAAACATGGAGCAAATGTTGCTTTTACATACAGTTCATCTGTTGAAGCTGCTGAGGCATTGGAGAATGAATTAACACTTTACGGAGTAAAAGCAAAAGGCTACCAATCAAATGCCGCAAATTATGAAGCTGCACAAGCATTGGCGACAGATGTTTTAAAAGAATTTGGAACCATAGATATTTTAGTAAACAATGCAGGAATTACAAAAGACAATTTGTTGATGCGCATTTCAGAAGCAGATTTTGACACGGTAATTGAGGTGAATTTAAAATCGGTTTTCAATTTAACAAAAGCGGTAATTAGGCCAATGATGAAGCAACGTTCAGGTTCCATTATCAATATGAGTTCGGTGGTAGGTTTAAAAGGAAATGCCGGACAAGCAAATTATGCGGCTTCTAAGGCCGGCATTATTGGTTTTTCTAAATCTGTTGCGTTGGAATTGGGCTCAAGAAATATTAGAAGCAATGTGATTGCGCCAGGATTTATAGAAACTGAAATGACAGCTAATTTACCTGAAGAAACAGTGAAACAATGGCGAGATGCCATTCCGTTAAAACGTGGTGGAACTCCGGAAGACATTGCAAATGCCTGTGTATTTTTAGCTTCGGATATGAGTTCATATATAACCGGACAAACTTTAAGTGTTGACGGGGGAATGTAAGTTTAAGTTAAAAGTACTTATACTTAATACAAGGCACCTGATCATTTTAAACAGAAACAATAAGTTTGCACATCTTATTAATTAAACGATTACATTGACAATAAATGGAAACTGAAAAATTGTTATCTATAATTTTAGCGGTATTTGTAGCGTTATTTATAGCTGTTTTTCAATATTTATGGAAAAATAAAGAGAGAAGCCAATTAGATTATTGGCTTTCTTTTTTTAGGTTTACAACCATTTTTTTGATTTTGCTATTATTTATAAATCCTTCATTAAAAAATAATAATATTGAACTTATTAAACCAAATTTATTGGTTGCGGTAGATAATTCGAAGTCCATTAAATACAATTCACAAAACGAAGTTGTTCAAAATATTGTAGAAAAAATCAAAAAGGATTCAGAATTGAATAACAAATACAACATCAGTTTTTTTGGTTTTGGGAAGGGATTATACCCATTAAATGAGTTAAATTTTGAGGAAAACCAAACAAATTTATCGTTTCCTTTTCAAGAATTTTCAAAATTGTATAAAACAAGCTCAAGTCCGGTAATTTTAATTTCCGACGGAAACCAAACTGTTGGAAACAGCGTTGAATTTGTAAATTATAAAAGCCCGGTTTTTCCATTTATTGTTGGCGACACCACTGTTTTTGAAGACATTTACATTAGCCAGTTAAACGTAAATCCGTTCGCATTTATAAACAATCAACTACCGGTTGAGTTATTTATCAATTATACAGGGAGCAAACCAATCACTAAAAATCTCAATGTTTATCATAAAGGAACCAAAGTTTATTCCGAGCAATTTCAATTCTCAAAATCTCAAAATGTTAAAACAGCCAATTTATTTTTATCGGCCACAACCAAAGGAACCCAATTTTACACAGCTACTATTGATCAGTTGGAAAATGAGCAAAATACACAGAATAACACAAAAAATTTCAGCATTAATGTTATTGAAGAAAAATCCAAAATTCTTATTTTAACGGCCATTGTTCATCCCGATTTGGGGATGCTAAAAAAAGCTATTGAAAGCAACAAACAGAGAACGGTAACCACTTCAGCTATCCTAAATTTTAAAGGTAATATAAATGATTACCAATTGGTTATACTTTATCAACCTACAACATTATTCAAAAGTGTTTTTGCAGAAATCAACCAAAAGAAGTTGAATTATTTTGTGATTTCAGGCAGAAGCACTGATTGGAATTTTTTAAACAGCATTCAGTCTAGTTTTTCAAAAAAAATTAGTTCAGAACTGGAAAATTATCGTCCAATTTTCAATGCTAATTATGCCGCTTTTTTAAGTGCTGAAATTGATTTTTCAAATTTTGCACCCGTTGAAGACCGCTTTGGAGAAATTGCATTTTCTGTACCATTTCAGTCCATACTATTTCAAAAAATTGGAAATATTGAAACGGAAAAACCGTTATTAGCCACTTTCGAAAATAACAATCAAAAATCTGCCGTTTTATTTGGTGAAAATTCTTGGCGCTGGCGAATGAACAGTTTTGTGGAAAATAAAACGTTTGAACGTTTTGACGGATTTTTTGCAGGATTAATCCACTATTTAGTTTCCACAGATTTAAAAAGCAGACTGAACGTAACTGTAAATCCCATTTATTATGCGAATGAAATTATTCAAATTTCAGCAAGTTATTTAGATGAAAATTTCAATTTTGACAATAGAAGCAAACTTTGGTTAACTGTTTCAAATGAAGAATCAAAATTCATCAAAAAAATTCCTTTCGCGGCATTAAATAACAGGTTTGTTGTTGAACTTCCAACGATTCCTTTTGGAGAATATAATTATACTGTTTCGGTTGAAAATACCGACAACAGTGTTTCTGGTAGTTTTAAAATTCTTCCTTTTGAAATTGAAGCGCAATTTACGAATGCCAATAACCAACTCTTAAAAAAGATTTCAAATGAAACAAAAGGGTTCACCTTTTATAACAATCAGGAGCAAAATTTAATTGATTATTTAAAAAAGGATGAAAGGTTTAAAAGCATTCAAAAAAACACCATATCAAAAACACCGTTAATTGATTGGAAATGGATTTTAGGATTGATTGTGCTTTTATTAAGTTTAGAGTGGTTTACACGAAAATATTATGGTAAGATTTGATCGATTTTTACAAAAAAATAGATAAATGAACTTATTATTAAAAATAAACAATTGATTTATAGTGTTTTAAATTTTTTGGCAAATTTAGCCATTATAATTTTCTTTCGTATATTTGAGCAATATACTAAATTCTAAAACAGAAAAAAATGAGCAACGGACAATTACAATTGCCAAAAACGTTAATGCCAATAATAATTGGTGTAATAATACTTATAATTTTATTATCAAAATCAACAACAACCATCGATTCGGGTGAAGTAGGCGTGTTATATAAAACATTTGGTGGCGGTGTGGTAACCGATATGGCTCCTTTAGGTGAAGGATTTCATGTGGTAGCTCCATGGAACAAGGTTTATGTTTATAATGTAAGACAACAAGAATTACTGGAAAGAGAAATGTTAGTGCTTTCAGCTAACGGACTTGAAATTAAATTAGATGCTTCTGTATTGTATCAGCCTACAGCTGCTTCAGTTGGATTATTACATCAAACAAGAGGTCAGGATTATCTTTCGAGCGTTATAATTCCTGCCGTTAGATCAGCAACAAGAAGTGTGGTTGGAAGATATACACCAGAGCAATTATATTCTACAAAAAGAGATGCCATTCAATCAGAAATCTTTGAAGAAACAAAAAAAATTGTAGAACCTCAATATGTTCAATTAAATGCTATTTTGGTGAGAGATGTTACTTTACCTCCTACAATTAAAACAGCCATTGAAAGTAAATTAAAACAAGAACAAGAATCGTTGGAGTATGAATTTAGGTTGATAACTGCTGCAAAGGAAGCTGAAAAACAAATTATTGAAGCAAAAGGTAAGGCAGATGCAAACCGAATTTTAAGTGCCTCATTAAATGATCAAATTCTTCAGGATAAAGGTATTGAAGCCACTATTAAATTATCCGAATCACCTAATAGCAAAGTGATTGTTATTGGTGGCGGAAAAAGTGGAATGCCTATTATTTTAGGAAATCAATAAATATTTAATTTAAATACAAATTAAAAAATGCACCAGTGGGTGCATTTTTTATTTCATTATTTGAAATATTTCTCTTATTTCTTTGAAATTTAAGAAACAAACATTCCATATCTTCTATAATTATTCCATTGTATTCTTTTGGTTGATGAAAGGCTTGCAAAAGGAACCATTTTTTTGTTTTTTTCTGATTGGTTTAAATCTGGTTTAAATCTGTTGTTTTCATAATAGTAAGTTTTTATTTGTTGTTATTTTATTAATAGACGCATAAAAACAAATATTGTTACAGTACTATGTATAAAATAGTACTACGTTAACATAATTTTAACTAATGTATTATATAATAAGAGTTTAGTAGGAGAATAAGTTAATCCAATTGATGGTATTTGGCTAGAACTTCATTTAAAACTTCAATAATAATATTACACCCTTTGAAAATTTCATCTTCTGAAATGGTAAGCGGCGGCGTAATTCTCATAGCTTTTCCTTCAAACAATAACCAAAACATAATCAATCCTTTATCTAGGCATTTTAGAATGATTTTAGAAGCCATTTCGCTACTTTCAACCATTGGGGCAAGCATGAGTCCTCTTCCTCTAATTTCGGTTATTAAAGGATGAATTAATAATTTTCTAAATAAAGCTTCTTTTTGAAGCGTTTGTGCTATTAAGCTTGAATTAAGCAATTCTTTGAGCGTTGTTAATGCTGCAGCGGCAATCACCGGATGACCGCCAAAAGTGGTGATATGTCCAAGTTTTGGATGTTGTTTTAGACAGTCCATAATTTGGAATGAAGAAATAAATGCACCAATAGGCATTCCTCCACCCAAACCTTTTCCTGCAACAATAATATCGGGAACAACATTGTAATTTTCAAATCCGAAGAGTTTTCCTGTACGCCCGATTCCCGATTGTATTTCATCTAAAATGAGCAAAGCGCCAACTTCAGTGCATCTATCCTTAACCTTTTTTAAATAATCATTTTGAGACTCAATAAAACCTGCGCCGCCTTGTATGGTTTCTAAAATAACGCCGGCTGTATTGGTGGTTATTTTATTTAAATCGGTTAAATTATTGAATTCAATAAATTTTATTCCAGGTACTAAAGGTCGGAATGCCCTGTTTTGTTCTTCTGCACCGCAAACACTCATGGATCCTTGGGTATTGCCGTGATAGCCATGTTTTGCAGCAATAATTTCACTTCTTCCTGTGAAGCGTTTCGCCAATTTCAATGCGCCTTCCGTGGCTTCGGTTCCTGAATTTGTTAAATAAACGGTTTCTAAGGGCGCTGGCAAATGATCAGCCAATAACTTACACAAATCAACTTGGGGCTTTTGCACAAATTCGCCATAAACCATCACGTGTGTGTATTTATCCACCTGATCTTTTGGCTTGTGAAATTTTTGGGTGATTGTGTCCCAGAGTATTTGCAGAAACTCCCGCCACAAAATCTAAATATTCTTTGCCGTCAGCACCATAAATATAACATCCATTGGCGTGCGAAATTTCTATGGCCAATGGGTGAGGGGATGTTTGAGCCTGATATTTAAAAAATTCTTCTTTCAATTTTTGGTAACTTCTTTTTCTTTAGTTTCTATTTTTACTTTAGTTTCTGTTTTTTTAGCATCTAAATCATCGTAAATAAAAATGCCTTCTTTGTTGAGCGGACGTTCATTTTCTCTCCAAATAAATCCCTTTAAAATTTTTTCATTTTCAGGGAGTTTTGATGGCGGATAGGTTTTACCCTCAGGTTTTTCAATAAAATCGATGGTTTCAATTTCATTATTTTCCATTACTATAAAAATATTTTTACTACTCTTCATTCTGGTAATTCCCACCAATTCCTGAAGATCATTTCTCACATAGAAAACAACTTCACTATTCCCAACAACATCTAAAGATTTTAGGGCATTTTTTTTAAATTTACCATACATAAATTTACCTTTCAATTGGCTATATCCTGAGGAATCTTTTTGAACCATAAAAGCATTATTCAATATTTTTAAGGAGTCGAGTTGCTCAGTTTTTGGATTCGATATTAAATGAATGGTGTCTCCCGTTATTTGATTTCCCTGTGTCCACATCACTGGATTTATAAGTAATTTGGTCAACCCGGTTTTTTCAAATGTTATTAAGGAATCACATTTTCCCTGCAAATCGGATTTAAAGAATTTTACACGATTAAAAGCTCGCACTATGCGGTCTTCAACTTTTCCGGTGACCATTAATTTATCGCCATGAATAAAAACAGAATCTTTTTCAATGATTGAAATCGCTACTGCCTTTTTGGTGATAAAAACAGAATCTTTCAGTTTAAAATATTCGGCGTAGCCACCCTTTATTATTGATGCGTTTATGGTGTCCACCACAATGATATTACCTGTTGCTGAAGCAAATTCAATGTTTTTATTGTAGTATAAGCTATCGCCTTCAATGGTTCTGTCGTTATAAAATATCTTAGAGTTTTTTAAAAAATGGGAAATATTTGTTTTTGAATTGTGATGTCCTTTTTCGGTATAAATAGAATTCTGCTTGCTTGTGATGGTTGAAGGGCCATGCAAATCGGCAATTCCTGTATTGGTATAATAATCGAGATGGTTTGAAACCACTTTACTATCTATATTGGTAACCACCACATTGGTAAATGCCTGAAATTTTTTGGTGCGTAAATAATAATCTCCGATCCGGCTTTTTAAAACATTGGTTGCATCAGTAATCGTTCCGCCACTTTTGTAATAAAGTTGTTGCGTTTCCCTGTTAAATTTTAAAGTGTCTGTTTGCAAAGTCATTACGTCATCTTTCAACACCACATTTCCCCATGAAGTCGCTATTTTTGATTGTGCGTCATAATCGGCGTATTTACTGGTTTGCACAATGGTGTCGCCTTGATTTATGACAACGTTTCCCATTGCCTTTACCAACTTTTTTTCCTGATAAATATAGGCTTTATCACAACGCAATGTTGCCCCTTCGTGTTCTATAAAAACATTTCCCATGGAAATGGTAGCATCCGGAAATTTTGGATCTGTAAAAGTGTTATCAGCTTTTAGGATTTTAATTTTTGTTGTTTGAGAAAATCCTGAAATACCAATAAATATAATAACGAAGAAAAGTATTTTTTTCAAACTTATTTATTTTGATACAAAACTAATGAAAAAGTAGGATGTAAATTATAAAACTATCTTAAAATAAAAAAGCTTCAAATTTTGAAGCTTTTTTGTTTTTTATCTTATAATTGTTTGCTTTCGGTCTGGACCTACAGAAACAATTTTTATGGGAACTTCAACAAAATCTTCGATAAACTTAATGTAATCGGTCAATTCTTTTGGCATTGCTGCTGCGCTTGTCATTCCAGTTAAATCTTGTTTCCAACCTTTAAATTCGGTATAAATAGGCGTTACATTGTGTTCTTCAATATTATAAGGCAAGTGGCTAATCTCCGTTCCTTGATAATTATATGAAGTACAGGCTTTTAGTGTAGAAAATCCTGAAAGCACATCACCTTTCATCATAATCAATTGGGTAACACCACTAATTTGAATCGCATATTTTAACGCTACCAAATCTAACCAACCGCAACGGCGTGGTCTTCCTGTTGTGGCGCCAAATTCTTGTCCAACTCTTCCCATAGTTGCACCGTTTTCATCAAATAATTCCGTAGGAAATGGACCCGAACCAACACGTGTGGTATATGCTTTGAAAATTCCAAAAACTTCGCCAATTTTATTTGGCGCAACACCCAAACCTGTGCAAGCACCGGCGGCAGTTGTATTGGAAGAAGTCACAAAAGGGTAGGTTCCAAAATCGATGTCTAACATAGATCCTTGTGCGCCTTCCGCTAAAATGGTTTTCTTGTTTTTTATGGCATTGTTTAAATATTCTTCACTGTCAATAAAAGGAAGTTGTTTTAAAACTTCAATCGCTCCAAAAAATTCTTTTTCTAATTCCGGTAAATCATATTCAATTTCAACTTTAAAGAATTCAAGCATATTCAAGTGTTTCTCTGTCAATGCATGGTATTTTTCTTTCCAGTCTTCCAATTCTAAATCGCCAACTCGCATACCGTTTCTTCCGGTTTTATCCATATAAGTAGGACCAATTCCTTTTAAGGTTGAGCCAATTTTTGCTTTTCCTTTTGAAGTTTCACTGGCTGCATCTAATAAACGATGCGTTGGTAAAATTAAATGTGCTTTTCTTGATATTAATAATTTAGATTTTATATCTAAATTAAATTTCTCTAAGTTTTCTAATTCTTTTTTGAAAATTACAGGATCAATCACCACGCCGTTACCAACAAGATTCATCGCATTTTTATGAAAAATACCTGAAGGAATGGTGTGTAAAACGTGTTTGTGTCCATCGAAAATTAAAGTGTGCCCTGCATTTGGACCTCCCTGAAACCGAGCAATAATATCGTAATTAGACGTGAGGACGTCTACAATTTTGCCTTTTCCTTCATCTCCCCATTGTAGTCCTAATAATAAATTTACAGCCATTTGCTTAATTATATGTATTTATATGTATTAATTGTTGTTTGTTTTTTTTGTTCCGTAGAAATAAAGCGAGTGTTTTTGAATATCAATATTAAAAGTTTCTTCAATGGTCTTTTTAATAATTTGAACTCTTGGGTCGCAAAATTCAATGACTTCACCAGTATCGGTTAAAATAACATGGTCGTGCTGTTTGTCGAAATATGACTTTTCGTAGAATGCCTGGTTTTGTCCAAACTGGTGTTTTCTGACCAAACCCGATTCCAATAATAATTCAATGGTATTGTAAAGTGTGGCTCTGCTCACCCTATAATTTTTGTTTTTCATTTGGATATAGAGTGACTCAATGTCGAAATGATGGTCTAAATTATAAATTTCTTGCAAAATAGCAAATCGCTCAGGCGTTTTTCTGTGGCTGTTTGTTTCAAGAAAATTTACAAAAACAACCTTTACAATCTTTTGATCTTCACTACTCATAATTATCTTAATTGAGTTTTAAAACTGAACAAATTTAATGCTATTTTTTTAATAAAAGGGCAGGTAAGTTGCATATTTATTAACTTTGAATTGTGAACAAATTTAATGTTTATAAATTCTATCGACAGTATCTATACCCTCAATTTTTTTAATGTTTTCACATAATTTTTGAAGCTGCGATCTATTTTTTACACTAACTGTAATGTTTCCCTCAAAAAGTCCGTCATCACCCGAAATATTTAAATTATGAATATTTACGTTCATATTATTTGAAATAATCTGGGTAATTTCATTGACCATTCCAACATGGTCAACACCGTAAATTTTAATAATGGCTCTAAATTCCTGTTTTGTTGAGTCAATCCATTTGGCACTTAAAACTCTATAGGCGTAATTTGCTTGTAAACTAATGGCATTGGGACAATCTTGTTTATGAATTTTAATGCCATCGTTAATGGTAATAAAACCGAATACTTTATCGCCCGGAATTGGGTTGCAGCACGGTGACATTTTATAATCTAAGTGTTCTTCTTCTTTACCAAAGACCAAAGAATCATATTTGTCTATGATCTCGTCTTTTTCAAGAAGCTCCTGCTTGTTTGCACTGCGTTTAATTCTGTTTTTAAAGAAACTAACAAACTTATTATTTCGTTTGCTTATAAAATCTTTTAACAATGGGTTGTCAATTGAACCAATACCAACTCTATAAAATAAATCTTGGCTTGTTCGGAGTTTAAAATGCGTCACGAGCTCATTGACCACTTTTTCATTGAGGTCAATTTTTAAATGTTTTAGTTTACGGGTTAAAACCTCTTTTCCTTCTTCCGCAATTTTCTTCTGGCTCTCTTTTAACGCATTTTTAATTCGATTTCGCGCTCTGGCAGTTACCACAAAATCTAACCAGCCAATTGTTGGTTTCTGACTTTTTGAAGTGATTATTTCAACCTGGTCGCCACTTTGCAAAACTTGACTTATTGGTTTTAATTTCCCATTTACTTTTGCGCCTCTACAGTTCATTCCTACTTGAGTATGAATGGCGAAGGCAAAATCCAATGCGGTGGCATTTTTTGGCAACGCTTTTAAATCGCCGTTTGGCGTAAATACAAAAATTTCTTTGGCATAAAGATTTAATTTAAAATCTTCCACAAAATCTAATGCGCTGCCGTTTGCATTTTCAAAGGATTCCTTAATTTTATTCAACCAGTCTTCCAATCCGCTTTCACGCTCATTTGCATTTTTATATTTATAGTGGGCTGCATATCCTTTTTCGGCTATTTCATTCATTCTTTCTGAACGAATTTGCACTTCAACCCATTTTCCCTGCGGACCCATTACGGTAATATGCAGTGATTCGTAACCGGTAGATTTTGGTTGGCTAATCCAATCTCGTAATCTGCTTGGGTTTGGTCTAAAATGGTCTGTTACAATGGAGTATATTTTCCATGCGTCAAATTTTTCATCTTTGTCCGTGGATTTATAAATAATTCTAATGGCAAACTTGTCGTAAATTTCATCATAACTTACGCCTTGGGAAAGCATTTTTTTGTGGATGGAATAAATCGATTTTCTTCGGCCTTTTATGAAATATTCAAAGCCCTCTTTATCTAGTGATTCCCTTATAATATTGGAGAATGTTTCAATATATTTATCTTGTTCTTCCTTGCTTTGAGTAACTCTGTCGCGGATTTCATTATAAACTTCAGGTTCTGTATATTTCAACCCAAGATTTTCTAACTCTGTTTTTACGTTATAAAGACCTAGACGATGCGCAAGCGGTGCATATATATATAAGGTTTCTGAAGCAATTTTCACTTGCTTGTCTGCCGGCATCGAATCCATAGTTTGCATATTGTGCAACCTGTCTGCGATTTTTATCAAAATTACCCTTACATCGTCATTTAATGTCAAGAGCATTTTTTTAAAATTCTCAGCCTGAATAGAAGCGTCCTGATCTTTTTTTAAGTGAGAAATTTTTGTTAATCCGTAAACTATTTTAGCAACAGTTTCGCCAAACATTCGCTCAATATCTTCAATAGAATAAGTTGTGTCTTCAACAACATCATGCAATAAAGCAGCAATAATTGAAGTGGCATGAAGTCCAATTTCATAGGCAACAATTTTTGCCACGGCAATAGGGTGAAAAATGTATGGTTCGCCTGTTAAGCGGCGTTGTTTGCTATGAGCCTCTAACGCCAATTCAAAAGCTTTTCTAATTTCTTTTTTATCGGTATCCGTAAATTTTTGATAGGCGCCTTTCAACAAATCCTTGTAGCGCCTCGCAATCTCTTTATTTTCTTCTTCTATGGATAAGTTATAAGTCATCGTTTAAAAATAGGGAATATAATTGAAAATCCAATTATTTGCATTTATTTTTTCAAATTTAAGAAACGTTGCAATAGCGTGGGATGAGAGTAGTGAATTTTCACATATAATGGATGTGGCGTTAAATTACTCAAACTATTTTTAGACAATTTTTTTAAGGCTGAAATTAAAGCAACGGCATTAAAATTTTCTTTTGCATAATCATCGGCCTGGTATTCAAATTTTCTTGATAAAGCGTTCATCAGCAAGCTTGTAATTTCAGAAATAGGAACATATAATATGCCAATGGCGATAAGTGCTATATGAAAACTTGCAGTTTCAACACCCAAAGCCTGCGACAAGGTTACATTACCTACCAATAACGATAAAATATAGAACGTTAATCCGGTTGATAAAATGGAAAAAAACAGATTGTAAATGATATGCTTTTTCTTGTAATGTCCAATTTCATGTGCCAAAACAGCCACAATTTCAGCAGTTTCCAAATCATTTATGAGGGTATCATAAAGCGTAACTCTTTTTTGTTTCCCAAATCCCGAAAAATAAGCGTTTGCTTTTGTGGATCTTTTAGAACCATCAATCACAAAAACATTGTCGAGTTTAAATCCAACTTTTTTAGCAAAATTTTCAATTTCAATTTTTAATTCACCGTTTTCCAAAGGCGTTTGTTTGTTAAAAATTGGGACAATCAATTTTGAATAAAAAAGATTCATGAAAACGGTAATAAAAGTCATTAGTCCCCAGGCATACAGCCAAAAATTGGTTGTTGTCAATTGATAAAACCATGTGATTAAGGTCAAAACCCCACCACCAAGAAAAAGCATCATGAACCAACTTTTAATTTTGTCGAATGCAAATGTTTTTAATGTGGTTTTATTGAATCCAAATTTTTCTTCAATCACAAAGGTCGCATAATATGAAAATGGAAGTGAAAATAAATCACTTGCAAAAATGATAATTCCGAAGAAAATTAGGGTAATGACAATGCTATTGTTGGAAAAGCTTCGTGCAATTTGATCAACAAAAGCAAAACCTTCAAAAATAAAAAATAGGAGCGTGGCAATGATGGAAATAATGCTTGTCACCGCAGAAAATTTATAATTTGCTTTTTTATACGCCTGAGATTTTAAATATTCCTCTTCGTTGTAAATTCCTTCCAAATCAGTTGGAATGGCATCATTAAAATGCTTTGCATTTAAGGAATCCATAAAAGTGTCAAATAAAAATTTAACAATAATAATGCCGATTATGATATAAAATAGCGTTTGGGGATTCATCCTTAAAAAAGTTAAAAGTTAAAAGTTAAAAGTTGAGATTTCATAGATAATTGTTATTTTTATTCTTGAAATTGAGATTTTGTCTTGGTTCTCTTTTCTTTATTCTATTTTTTACATTAAAAATTATCAATGATCATCCCGCATGTGTGTAATCAAATATTAATTGGTAATTGCCTCTGTCTTAACGCTTCAAACAAAATGATGGCTGCGCTTACGGAAACGTTCATGGAATCTATGGCTCCTCGCATAGGAATGATGATGTTTTTTGAAGTGCTTTGCAACCATTCTTCTGTTACTCCAGTGGCTTCTGTTCCCACAATGATGGCGCTGGGTTTTGTATAATCTATGGTTTGATATTCCACAGATGCGGTTAATGCAGCTGCATACAAATTGACGTTATGTTCCTTTAAAAATGAAATAATTTCTGAAGTTGTCCCAGTCGCTATTTGCGTTGTGAAAACACAGCCAATACTTGTGCGAATGATATTTGGATTGTAAATATCGGTTTTCGGATTGGCAATCAGCACCGCATCTAATCCGGCCGCATCTGCAGTTCTCAAAAGTGCCCCAATATTTCCTGGTTTTTCTGGAGCTTCCGCAACTAAAATTAACGGATTTTTATTTTTAAATTTTATTGATTTCAGCGAGAAATCCTTGCTTTCTGCCACAGCCATAATACCTTCGGTAGACTCACGCAAGGCCAATTTTTGATAAACTTCTTTAGAAATTTCAATCACTTCAATTGGATAATCCACAGCATTTATTAATTTTTCAATTTCGCTTTCTTGAACAACTGAAGTGGCGGCCAAAATGGTTTGAATGGCATAATTTCCCTGAATAGCCAAAGCAATTTCACGCAAACCTTCAATTAAAAAAGTTTGTGTTTGCTTGCGTAAACGCGATTTTTCTTTAAGCTGAACAAGCTCTTTTATGTATGAATTTTGAATGCTGGTTATTTGTTTGTGCATAAGCCTGCAAAAATAAGTGTTTATTAACTATAATTCTTCGGTTTTGTAGTAATTTACCAAAAGCAATACCACTTTATTGTAGCTTTTCATCCCGTCTTGTTGCTTATTGGCTTTTAAAAAACTATCGTAAAACGTTTTAAAATATTTTTCGGTCCAGTTTTGGTAAGATTCCCAGAAAGCTTCACTTTTTTGAATATCTTTTAGGATTCCTTTATTCAATTCAATTTTAAGCAATTCAAATTTTTCGGGATCTTTTTGATAAATTTCAAACAAACAAAACCGCACAGCCATTAAATATCCTGAATAATTAAAATAAACATCGTTTGAATTTGTTGTCGCCAAATACCCCATAAAATTGGCTTCACTTTCTGATGCAATTCCCACTTGATGCGCCAATTCGTGACAAACTATCATTGGATAAGTGTTTTTTGGAATTAAAGAATTTACCTGTGCTTCATTTGTAAGCGGATTTAAATAGCCTGCAAATCCCATATAGGTTAACGGCAAACTGAAAAGCGAGTGTTTCACCTTTAAATTTTCATGATGAAACTGCGGATAATTTTCTTGAAATTGTTTGTAAACACTATAGGAAATTTCTTGAATTTCCGGTTTATTTTTCTCGTTTTCTACAATTAAGGTATCGTTTTTAGTGATTGAAAGCTGTACCTTATTTATTTTTACAATCAGTTTTTTCGTAAAATCGACCAATTCATTGGTGGTATATTTTTCATTTTCAAAATTTAGGATTTTGTAAACCGGTTGTCTGAAATAATTTAATCCCCAATTTAAATGAAAAATGAAAAACAGTATGGAAATAAATCCGCCAATTTTAAATAAGGTATTTTTAAAGTGAAGTTTTTTATTTTTTATAGCAGTGAAAATATTTTTAATGATGACAATAACCAATAAAGCATACAAAATATCTCCAACTGAAAAAGGAATCCATCCGAAGAGCAGATTTAAAAATTTAGAAATGTAAATATAAAGTCCGTTAGAATAATATTTTTCGATTTCGGCAGGAAATTGGGCAATAATTCGAAGAAAAGCCCATTGCATAATCAACAGTATCGTAAGAATTTTATACGTTTTTTTGGTATTCATGGTTCAAAAATAAGCAATATTTTGTCAGAAATTGGCGATTAAATAGTTATTAACAAATTAGTTACTTGTTAACAAAATATGTTTAAAAATATAATTAAAAATTCAACCTAAAATTGTGTTATAAAAATTACATTTGCCTTAATAAAGATTGCTAATTATAAAATTCATGTATTTCGTAAAATTAAAAATGTAATTGATTTTTATGAAAAAAAAAGATGTATATTAAGGGATTATTATAACTTACCAAGCAATAAAATATTGATTAACGAACATATATAAAGTATCAAACAAGTGAAAAATTTGCAACCAGTACAATCCTTTAAGCCCAAAAAAAGCACTATTATTAGCCTTGAGAAAGGTAAAATTCCGCCTCAGGCGCTGGATTTGGAAGAAGCCGTTTTGGGAGCCATGATGATTGACAAAAAGGGTGTTGACGACGTTATTGATATTTTACATCCTGAAGTTTTTTACAAAGAAGCACACCAATTAATTTATGAAGCCATATTTTCTTTATTTAAGAACTCTGAACCTACCGATTTATTGACTGTTGCAAATCAGTTGCGAAAAACCAATAATTTAGAGGCTGTTGGCGGGGATTTTTATTTGGTTCGTTTAACCCAAAAAGTGGCTTCTTCAGCCCATATTGAATTTCACGCTCGTATCATTCTTCAAAAATTTATTCAGCGAAAATTAATCACCATTTCATCAGAAATTATTGAAGAAGCTTACGATGAAACCATTGATGTTTTTGATTTATTGGATGATGCCGAAACAAAATTGTTTGAGGTTACCCAAGGAAATTTAAAAAAGGGATCTGAAACATCTGAAGGACTTGTTGCACAAGCAATAAAAAAGATCCAAGAAATAGGAAACAAACAGGGAATGAGCGGCGCTGCAACCGGTTTTACCCGTTTAGATGAGCTTACTTCTGGTTGGCAACCACAAGATTTGGTAATTTTAGCTGCACGTCCAGGTATGGGAAAAACGGCTTTTGTGATGTCGATGGCAAAAAATATGGCCATAGATTTTGATCAACCAGTCGCCATTTTTTCATTGGAAATGTCATCCGTACAATTAATTACGCGTATGATTTCCAGTGAAACAGGAATTTCTTCAGGAAAATTAAGAAAAGGAAATTTAGAACCTCATGAATGGGAACAGTTAAACGTAAAAGTTAAAAATTTATCAAAAGCGCCTATTTTTATTGATGACTCTCCGTCGTTGTCTATTTTCGATTTGCGTGCAAAAGCACGTCGTTTGGCATCACAACACGGAATAAAAATTATTATTATTGACTATTTGCAGTTAATGACTGCTGGAACTGCGCAAAAAGGTGGCGGAAATCGTGAACAGGAAATTTCAACCATTTCACGAAATTTAAAGGCATTGGCCAAAGAATTAAATATTCCCGTAATTGCACTTTCGCAATTATCGCGTGCTGTTGAAACTCGTGGAGGAAGCAAAAGACCTTTATTGTCGGATTTACGCGAATCTGGTGCTATTGAGCAAGATGCTGATATTGTGACATTTATTTATCGTCCTGAATATTACGGACTTACAGAGTGGGATGATGAAGAAAGATCACCATGTGAAGGTCAGGCAGAATTTATTGTGGCCAAACACAGAAATGGTGGTTTAGACAATATCCGACTTAAATTTACGGCTCATTTAGCGCAATTTAGCAATTTAGATGATGGCAATGCAAGTGAATTTCATTCTAAAATGAACAACGCCATTCCACAACGAAATTTTGCAAGTACTGAAGAGGCTTTTGATGCGCCCAGTAATTATGACGAAGATGATGTTCCATTCTAAATATGTGTGTTTTAAATCAAAAATTTATCGATTCTCAATCATAAAAAAAGCATTGATAGCAATATTTTTGCTTTTTTTTAATTCCGCATTTGCATCATTTATATTAATTCCTATGGATGATGTTTCACAAACAAATCATTTAAAAGCCTATGGAATTACCTATTGGTCGCTTCAAAAAGGAAACACGGCCAAATGGTTATTGAATTACCAAGGCGGTTCTTTTTTGTTGGAAGACAATGAAGCTACACGAAATGAATGTAAAATAAGAGGCGTTACTTTTAATATTATTTCAGATACGGAAGCTGCTAAAATTTTGGAAGAAATAAGCAGCCCTTCTCAAAATATGGAGGCAGTTACACTTGAAAAGGCGCCTAAAATAGCGGTTTATTCGCCAAAAACAAGTTTGCCTTGGGATGATGCTGTAACCTTGGTGCTTACTTATGCCGAAATTCCTTTTGATGTAATTTATGATGAAGAAGTTTTAGAAGAGAAATTGGTTTTGTATGAATGGTTGCATTTGCATCACGAAGATTTTACAGGTCAGTTTGGCAAATTTTACGGCGCTTACAGAACAGCGCCTTGGTACATTGAGCAAAAAAAAGAAGCCGAAGAATTGGCAAAAAAACTGGGCTTTAAAAAAGTTTCAGAAGAAAAATTGGCAGTTTCTTTAAAAATAAGGGATTTTGTTGTGGGCGGCGGATTTATGTTTGCCATGTGCTCTGCCACGGATAGTTTTGATATTGCGCTTGCCGCAGAAGGCCTTGATATTTGTGAAACCATGTTTGATGGAGATCCTACTGAAATTGATTATCAGCAAAAAATAGATTTCAACAAAACATTTGCATTTAAAGATTTTTCGTTGGTTAGAAATCCGGTTGAATATGAATTTTCTTCCATTGATATGACCCAAAAAAGACAAATAACGCGCACATCCGATTATTTTTCATTGCAGGAATATTCAGCAAAATGGGATCCGATTCCTACCATGTTGTGCCAAAATCACACGCAATTAATTAAAGGTTTTATGGGGCAAACAACTTCATTCGACAGGTCAACCATAAAATCAAGCGTGTTGGTTATGGGAGAAAACAAATCAAATAGAGAAGCACGTTATATTCATGGGGTAAAAGGAAAAGGAATGTTTACTTTTTACGGCGGGCACGATCCAGAAGATTACCAACATAAAGTTGGAGACCCAAAAACAGAACTTTCTTTGTATCCAAATTCACCAGGATACCGATTGATTTTAAATAATGTGTTATTTCCTGCTGCGAAAAAGAAAAATCAAAAAACGTGATGTTAATAACAGCACAATAATTTTTTTATAATTTCAGTGATTCAAAATTCAAAAACAGTATTTTTGTACCCTTAAAATTAAATTTCAATAAATGCCAACAACACAACAATTGCAGGATTTTGCACAACAGGTAAGAAGAGATATCGTTCGAATGGTGCATGCCGTAAATTCTGGCCATCCAGGAGGATCTTTGGGATGTAATGAGTTTTTAACGGTTTTATACCAAGAAGTTATGGATTATTCCACCAATTTCACTATGGATGGAAAAAATGAAGATTTATTCTTTTTGTCGAATGGACATATTTCACCGGTTTTTTACAGTGTTTTAGCACGAAGCGGATTTTTTCCGGTGAGTGAATTGGCAACTTTCAGAAAATTAAATTCACGTTTACAAGGACATCCAACAACTCACGATGAATTGCCGGGAATCCGTATTTCATCGGGTTCTTTAGGACAAGGAATGAGCGTTGCCATTGGTGCTGCACAGGCAAAAAAATTGGACGGAGATTCAAAATTAATTTATTCATTGCACGGAGACGGCGAAATGCAAGAAGGACAAATTTGGGAAGCTGCGATGTATGCCGCAGGTAAAAAAGTAGACAATTATATTGCAACAATAGATTATAACGGACAACAAATTGATGGTGCAACGGATGATGTATTACCTTTGGGTAGCTTAAAAGCCAAATTTGAAGCTTTTGGCTGGATAGTGTTGGATGTTGAAAAAGGAAATGATATTGAAAGTATTAAAAAAGGTTTGGCAAAAGCAAAATCTTTGACAGGAAAAGGAAAACCAGTGTGTATTTTATTGCATACCGTAATGGGAAATGGTGTAGATTTTATGATGCACACCCACGCCTGGCACGGAAAAGCGCCTAATGATGCACAATTGGAAATTGCATTAAACCAAAATCCAAAAACATTAGGGGATTACTAGGCTCCCTAGCCCCCAAAAGGGGAATTAAAAAAGTTAAAAGTTAAAAGTTTTTTTATCAATTTTTAATTTTTCATTATAATTTAAAATATGAAAATAGGCATTGTTTGTTATCCAACATTTGGTGGAAGTGGCGTAGTTGCTACAGAATTAGGAATGGCGCTGGCACAAAGGGGGAATCAAGTTCATTTTATAACCTATAAACAGCCTGTTAGGCTCGATTTCCTTTCCAATAATATTCATTTTCACGAAGTTTTTGTGGAAGAATACCCTTTATTTCATTTTCAACCTTATGAATTGGCATTGTCCAGTAAAATTGTAGAAGTGGTGGAATTGTATAATTTAGAAATATTACACGTTCACTACGCAATTCCGCATGCTTATGCAGCTTATATGGCGAAACAAATGTTGAAGGAAAAAGGAATTGATATAAAAGTTGTCACAACATTGCACGGAACCGACATCACTTTAGTTGGAAGTCATCCAAATTATAAACCAGCCGTCGAATTTAGCATTAATAATTCTGACGTAGTGACCACAGTATCAGAAAGTTTACGTAAAGATACCCTGAGACTTTTTAACATCACAAAAGAAATAAAAGTAATTTATAATTTCATCGATTTTGAAAAATATCCTGAAATTCATTCAGAAGAATGTTTACGTCATACCATTGCAAATGAAAATGAACGCATTATAACGCATGTAAGTAATTTGCGCCCAGTAAAAAGGGCATCAGATGTTATTACTGTTTTTTACAAAATTCAGAAGGAAATCCCATCGAAATTATTAATTGTAGGAGAAGGTCCCGATAGAGAAAATATTGAGCATCAAGCTAGAAAATTAGGAATTTTAGGCAAAGTTATATTTTTAGGAAATAGCAATGAAGTGAATAAATTACTTTGTTATTCCGATTTGTTTTTATTGCCTTCAGAAACAGAAAGTTTTGGATTAGCTGCATTGGAAGCCATGGCGGCGAGAACACCGGTAATTTCAACAAATTCAGGTGGTTTGCCAGAAGTTAACATCCAAGGTGTTACCGGATTTTTAAGCAATGTTGGCGATACAGACGATATGGCAAAAAACGGAATTTATATTTTGGAGGATACAAACCGGCTCCAACAATTCAAACAAAACGCCTTAGCTCAGGCAAAACAATTCAGCTTAGAAAATGTTTTACCAAAATATAAAGAGGTTTACAAAGAAGTACTTGTTGATTGTTGTTAGCTTATTTTAGGTGTGGGATTAAGTTTGCCGATTGTGCAAATTTTCAATTCGTGAACTGTTAATTTTTAAACAAATCCATTAGAAATAATCTTTACGAAATAGCTATTCGGTTTCATTATTATTTTGAATTGTTTTTTTCGTGCTTATTTTTTGGATGACATTTTCTTTTAATGTCATTTTTGCATTAGTTGTGGAAACAACCTTTTTGCCGGTTTTTGCTTCCAACTCTTTAAGTGCTACTTTGGCAACATTTCCGCCTTGTTTTGCTACCTTTTTACTTTCATCAAAAGTTTCCGGATTTACAGCTTGCGAAATATCTTTCGTAGAGGCTTCTGCCAGCATATTCAAAATCAATTCAGTATTGGTCATATTATCTCGAAGGTTTTCTTTTTTTAAGCCTTTAAGAATTTTATATTCTTTGGTAGTTTTGTCAGCCCAAGCTTTGGTGATAATATCTGTTAAAGTTGCAAATTGCACGCCTTCTTTCAGTCCTCTCTTTTTCCATTCATCAGTTAACTCCTTGCGTATTTCTATGCTTTTGAGTCGTTGGTTAATCCAATTTTCTGAATAACCCAAATGTAAATATTGCTTTAAAGCCCTGTCAATACTCAGTTCCGGGTCTTGCATTTCTTCTAAGCGTTCACTTGCTACCTTGGCTAACCAAAGTTTAAAAGGCTCAGCTTTAGGGGAGGGAATGGATTGGATTAAGCGAAGTAAATCCTTTGTATCTAAACAGTCTGTTGCATATTTTTTACCATCTGCGACTTCAAATTTCAGTTGTACGATTTTTTCGTACAACTCACTTCCTTCTTTGGTTAACTTCTTTTTTAAGTCGCTCCAATATCTTTTAGGAATGGTACTTCCAGTCAAAACCTCAATGACATCAATTACAGAAAAATACCATTGTTCTTTTTCTTCACACCATTGAGTTCTTACTTTTTTTTCTTCAAATAATTTTATTGCAGTTTCTTTTGTCATAACATTGGTTTAATCAATTATTGGTTTAAAAACATAAAGAAAATCAACTATTGTTAAGGTTGAAAGTTGGTATTTTATAGTTTCATAAATAGAAAAATAAAAAATAAATTCGCTATAAATGAAAATTATTGTTCAGAATTATAATAATCCAACGCCTCAATTAGCAACGTTTTTTCTACTTTACAATCTAATTTAAATTGTTCAAAATCGGTTAACAACACAAAATT
>JAAFHC010000243.1 GCA_010906935.1 Gelidibacter sp. | reverse complement strand
TCAAATATACTAAATATTATCCGTTTACAAGCGACTACAAACATTTACAATCGAAAGTAATTAAATACCAACCGAATAACACAAAATACCCATCTTACATTTGCCCTGTTGAATTGAACTAATGACATTCGACTAAATTTAAAACCTTATCTTATGAGTACGTTAAGAAACAAAGTACAGTTAATTGGAAACTTAGGAAACAATCCTGAAATCATCACTTTAGAATCAGGAAAAAAATTGGCAAAATTCTCTATCGCCACAAATGAAACTTACAAAAATGCCAAAGGCGAAAAAGTAACAGATACCCAGTGGCACAATGTAGTGGCTTGGGAAAAAACTGCTGAAATTGCTGAAAAATATTTGGAAAAAGGAAAAGAAGTGGCTATTGAAGGCAAATTGACCTCAAGAAGTTACGATGACAAAGATGGCGTTAAAAAATATGTGACCGAAATTATCGTGAGTGAAAT
This sequence comes from Gelidibacter sp., assembly GCA_010906935.1. GTDB lineage: Bacteria > Bacteroidota > Bacteroidia > Flavobacteriales > Flavobacteriaceae > Lutibacter. Next base: position 1,937 of record JAAFHC010000243.1, on the reverse strand, counting down.
GTTGCTGTTAGGAACCAAATAATGGGGGAAATTGCTATTGAAATGAAAAGTGAAAAACGGGTGCAATTTGCGTCCGTTTTTTATTTATCTTGAAATTTCCAATCTTATATTTCTTATAATTTCCAATCTTTTTGCTCCTGCTCGGTTAAAAAAGTCCAGGTCACAATTCGGGTAATTTTATTGCCTTGGTGCATCGGAATAATTTTAATATCGGTTGCTTTTAATTTTTTGAGGGAATCGCACATTCCTTCCACATTTTCTTTTTTGGAAACCAAGGTGCTGTACCAAAAACACTGGGTTTTAAACATAGAACTTTCATACAAATAGGTGTGAAGAAATGCTTTTTCGCCGCCTTTATACCACAATTCCTGTTGTTTTCCGCCAAAATTTCGCAAGTTCGAATCATTTTCATTTCCCAAACCTGTTAATTTTCGCGTGTTTGCCATCATCGCTTCTTCCTGTGAGCCGTAAAACGGCGGATTGCACATAGCGGCCGAAAACTTATCGGTTTCGAGTATAATCCCTTTTAAAACTTGGGTAGAATGGGCTTGCTTCAGCAATTTGATGGATTGATCCAATCCATTCTTTTTCACAATCAGTTCAGCATATTCCAATGATTTCGTATCGATATCCGTTCCCACAAACTGCCAGCCATATGCTGCATTTCCCAAAAGCGGATAAATGCAATTGGCGCCAGTTCCAATATCCAACACTTTTGCGTTTTCAGAAATTCCGGAAGCTTTCAATAAATCATTCAAATAATGGATATAATCGACACGACCGGGAATAGGCGGACATAAATTATCGTCAGGAAATTCCCAAAATTTAACCTTGTAGTCTTTAAATAATAAGGCCGTATTTAAACTTTTTACCGCTTTTTGGTTCGCAAAATCAATGGTTTCAGTTCCATAAGTGTTCACAAACACAAATGCTTTCAATGGCGGAAATACTTCACACAATTCGGTAAAATCGTAGCCCCTATTGTGCTTGTTGTTTGGATGAAGTTCGCTTGGTTTTTTATTGGTTCCCATAATGCATGTAATTCTGCAAAAATAACAATTTTTTAGGATTCGCAATTTTACAAAACGAATGAACGTTCATTTTGTGAAATATTTTGTGTATCTTTGCCAAATAAAATTAATTATTATGAATCCGTCCTTTAATATTTGGTCCATCTTAAAAATAGTTTTCGCCTTATTTATGATTTATGCCGGCGTGCAACACTTTTTAAAACCTGAATTTTTTGTGCCTTATGTGCCTCAATTTTTGCCCTTAAAAATGGAGATTGTTTACGTTTCAGGCGTTTTTGAAGTCCTGTTCGGATTGCTTCTGTTTTTTAAAAAGTACACTAAAATTGCTACTTGGGGAATTTTTGTGCTCTTGTTGCTTTTCTTGCCGATTCATATTTGGGACGTCATTTCCGAAACACCTGCTATTGGCAGTAAAAAAGCAGCATGGATAAGGCTTCCAATTCAATTTTTATTGCTTTTCCTTATCTGGAAAATCAAAAATAATGCAGCAAAAACCCTAAAAAATTAGTGATGGCAAAACGTACAAAAAGTAACGAAAAACGAATTGCACTGCTCAATGCAACGCTTTATTTGGTGAACAACAACGGTTTTCACGATGCACCAATGTCGAAAATAGCAAAAATGGCAGGTGTTTCGCCGGCAACCATTTACATTTATTTTGAGAACAAACAAGACCTGATCAATCAGTTGTATTTAGAAAATAAAACCAGTTTCAGTGAAGCGGCTTTTAAAGATTATTCCCTAAATTTAAGTGTGAAAAATGGCTTTGAACTGATTTGGCGAAATATTGCCCAATTCAAATTAACTCAGGCTGAAGAAGCTATTTTCTTATCACAATGCGAAAATATTAATACAATGATTGATGAAGAAAGCCGACAGGAAGGTTTAAAAAACTTGCAGCCATTG
>JAAFHC010000242.1 GCA_010906935.1 Gelidibacter sp. | reverse complement strand
ACCGCCAGTCGTCTTCCCAAATATTATGGAATAAAATATTAAGCAATCCAATAACAATGGCCGCGAAAGAGATGACAATAACAAATTTTTGATCTTTGAAATCTTTAATAACCTGCACAATTCTTTTTGGGTTGAAGCTTAAAATCAAAAAGAAAATAATTAAATACCATCCCCAAAATTTGGCTAAAAATATAGATATTTCATCCACGATAGCTGTATTTAATTCTTATTCATGTAAAACTAAAAACGGAATATCGGTGTGATAGCTAATCTCTTCAACAGTTGGCCTAAATAAAATGCGTTGAAAAAGATTAAGGTTTTTGGCAATCATTATAATCATATCAATATCTCGGCTTTCCACAAAACACTGAACCCCATCTTCAATTTTTTTATTGGTAATTTTATGAAAACTGTGTTTTTCCTCTGCAAAGAAATTGGCTAAAAATTCCTTATTTTCCATTTGAAATTCGGTAAATTCCTCCTCTTTTTTAACAATATGCAATATTCTTAAAGTTGAATTGTGCATTTTTACAAATTCAGAAATGTCACTCAAAATTTTAGTCGGATAAAAAAGATGATAATCTGTTGAAAATGCAATTTCTTGAAGCTCTTTAAACACAGCATTTTCAGGAACTATAAGCACTGGGCATTTTATGCGGGTAATTAAATCGCCGGTGTTGCTGCCAATCATTACTTTTTTCAAGCCTGAAGCGCCTTTTGTGCCCATCACAATAAGATCAATATTTTTTTCGGCAACATGGGATTTTACGGCGTCAATAAAATAATCATAATTATTAAGCGTATAAAAATGATGTTTTGGATTGGGCGACAATAAATCAATTTTTTTTACCATATTTTTTAGATTGGTTTTTGCCTGTTTTAATATGGTTTTGTCAATGACTTCAATGGCCGGAAGCGGCATTATTGGAGATTCGCCACTGGCGTAGTTGTATATTAAAGTAACATGCAACAAGTAAAAATCGCATGCGGTGTCTTTAAAAAATTCTAAAGCATATTTTACGGCGTTCCAGGAGTTTTCTGAAAAATCGGTTGGTATTAAAATATTTTTCATGGGTTTGATTTATTATTATTTACAATTAAATTTATATCCTTAAATTTTAATGTAAAATGATATATATCAATTAGAAAATATTAAATATTAAAAGTTTAAAAAAGAAGAGATTTAAGATGTGGAATATTTTATGTTAATTTCAATACAAACGCCTTTTCCGAAGGAAAGGGCTGGGATAAGATTAAAAGTTAAAAAACTTGGCTAAAAAACTTTTTTTAATTTTTCAATATTCAGAATTTTAATGCTTCTTCCTTCTATATCAATAAGGCCGTCTCTTTTAAAATCGGAGAGTGTTCTAATAAAAGTTTCTGTGGCAATGCCGGCAATGCCTGCCAAATCAGTTCTTGAAATTTTAGGATTTTCGTTGTTTGTTTTTTTCATTTTTTCTGAAAACTGCAAAATGGTATTTGCTGTTTTTTTTCGGACGGAACTATAGGCCATTTGAAGCAATTGGTCCTTAATTTCATAAACGTTATCTGTAAGGTGATCTATCAATTCAAAGGTAACGTCGGGATTTTTTTGTAAAATATCTTTGAATTCGCTTTTTAACAATCGCAAAACTTTTATGTTTTCAATTGCTGCAGCCGATTCCTGATAAGCGATGTTACTTGAGAATGATGTAAAACCGAAAAAATCATTTTCTTTATGCAAGCCTGTAACCAATTCTTTGCCCTGTTCATCAATTTTAAAGGTTTTTACGATGCCTTCGTTTACCAAAAAAACAAAATTTGAATTGTCGCCATCATGATAAATAATTTCACCTGGAATAAAGGAAAATTCTTCAACATTTTCCACAAAGAAATTTTTAAGCTGGTTTAAGGTTTTTAGTTGGTTATCAGAAAAATCGAGTTCGTCTTTTCTTGATTTTTCCTGATTTTCTTTTATTATGGCAACCCTGGCCAACCTGCTTTCAATGGCGCTAAAAAGTTCCGATTCATCAAAAGGCTTTGTGATATAATCATCTGCGCCCAAATCCATCCCTTTTCTTATATCTTTATGTTCTGTTTTTGCTGAAAGAAAAACAAACGGAATATGTTTGGTTTCGGGTTCTTTAGAGAGTATTTGAAGCACGCCGTAGCCATTTAATTCTGGCATCATAATATCGCAAAGAATGATGTCTGGCAGCTGTTTTTTGGCTTCAGCAACGCCAATTTTGCCGTTTGCGGCCGTAAAAACTTTATAATTGGCCAATTCCAAAAGTTCAGCCGTATTTTCCCTTACAACAATATCGTCTTCAATTAATAATACCTTTTTCATGATTCTTTAATTATTGGTAATTCAACAAAAAATGTTGAACCTTTATTTTCTTGGCTCATAAAATCAATTGTTCCGCCTATATTTTC
>JAAFHC010000241.1 GCA_010906935.1 Gelidibacter sp. | reverse complement strand
AAAAAAACCTTATTATGAACACAAAAACTATAGGAATCGTAATTGCCATCATTGGAATATTGATGATGATTTATACTGGTTTCAGTTATGTAACCACCGAAAAAGTAGTAGATTTAGGTCCAATGCAAATGAGTATGGAAAAAGACAACCCTGTGCAATGGTCACCAATTGTTGGTGCAGTTTTATTGGTTGGCGGTATTGTACTTGTTGCGACTAACAGAAAAAAATAGCCTAAAAATATATTTTTTTAAATTAAGTTCTGTTTTAGTTAAAAAAATGTGTGAATTGTGTAAGTATTTTGAAAAATTGTGTAACCCGTTCCAAAATTAATAAAGTCACCTTTGTTTCATTAATGACTGGGACAACTAAGCCACAGTTTAAAAATCATCACAATGAAACTAAATAATATAACCCCGATAGCAGCAATGCTATTATTCGTATTAATTGGAATTGGAAGTTGTACAACTGATCAAGATTCAACATTGACCTCAGACGCAGCCGTATTGGGAAAGGAAATTTCTTTTGAAGCAAAATCAAGCTCTGAAAATTCAGAAAGTAATGGATTAAAAAGTGTAAATTTAGGTGTTGCCGGTGACTTTGTAATTCTTTCAAAAACAGGAATTACAAGTGTTTATAAATCTTCAATTACAGGAGATATAGGAACAAGCCCAATCACTGGTGCTGCTATGGTAGTAGATTGTACAGAAGTGACAGGTTCCGTATTTTCAGTAGATGCTGCAGGTCCTGCATGTAAAACAACAAGTGCCACGATGTTAACTTCAGCTATTGGTGATATGCAAACTGCATACACTGATGCAGCAGGAAGATCTAATCCCGATTATTTGAATTTAGGTGCTGGAACTATTGGTGGAAAAACACTTTTACCTGGGCTATATAAATTTACAAGTTCTGTAAACATCCCAACAGACATTACCATTTCAGGAAGTTCAACCGATATTTGGATATTTCAGGTTGCTGGAACTCTTAATATGAGTTCTGCAGTAAGAGTTACTTTAGAAGGTGGTGCTCAAGCAAAAAATATTTTCTGGCAAGTAGCCGATGCTGTCACTTTTGGAACAACATCACATTTTGAAGGAAACATTCTTGGACAAACAGGAATCAATAGCAAACAGGAGCAACAATAAACGGAAGAATGTTGGCGCAAACTGCAGTAACTTTACAAATGAATACGGTTAACAAACCAGAATAAATTATACCAAATCAACCCCCTAAAAAGGCAGTCTGAAAAGACTGTCTTTTTTTTGACCCAACTTTTTTAAAATATTTTTTTGGAGCTTTCAGGTTAAAAATAAAATTTTAATTCCAATACCCAATAATTAATTGTAAAACCAATCCATTCTCCCATTTTACCAAAAACAATTTTTCAACTCCCTTTTTAATCATTTATTGCCCTAATTCCTATAAATTTAAGCAATGTGTGAATGTTGTAAATTCTATAAATAGTTATGTAACTATCCGCAAAATAAAGGTGTTTACATTTGTTGCGTGATTATTTTATCACAACAATTAAATCCTAATTAAATTATGAAATTATTAAAAAATCTATCAGCAACTTTTGCAATAGCAGCAGTTGTTTTAATGACCGGTTGTTCTAATGATGACGACACTAATAATGCTCCAAACCATGCACCCGTTGAACTTGGAACTTCAGGCAATTACGTTATTTTGGCCAAAACATCCATAGCCAATACGCCTACTTCCGCTATTGAAGGAGATATGGGAATTAGTCCCGCCGCCGCATCTTTTATCACGGGCTTTGGTTTAACCGCTGCAACCGGTTACGCAACATCTCCGCAAATTTCCGGAAGAATATACGCTGCAGATATGGTCGCGCCAACCTCAAGCAACCTTACCTTGGCCGTTGAAAATATGATTACTGCCTATAATAATGCTGCAGGTCGCCCTTCACCCGATTTCATTGAATTGGGAACTGGTAATTTAGGCGGCAAAACCCTAACTCCAGGATTGTATAAATGGTCAAGTTCTGTTACCATGCCAACCGATGTTACCATTTCGGGTGGTCCAAATGATGTATGGATTTTCCAAATTGCAGGAAATCTCACAACCAGCGCTAACGCAAAAATTAAACTTGCCGGAGGTGCCCAAGCCAAGAACATTTTTTGGCAGGTTGCCGGTTATGCAATATTTGGAACAACCTCTCATTTTGAAGGTATTGTAATGTCTAAAACTGGCATTACTTTTCAAACAGGCGCAACTTTTAATGGTAGAGCTTTGGCGCAAACTGCTGTAATCCTTGATGCCAACAGAATTACGAAACCATAATAAATTAAAATTACCAACCTAAAAAGGCAGTCTGAAAAGACTGTCTTTTTTTTGCCTTATTTTCTTAAAAATATTTTTCCACTTTGAATTTGGAAACTATTCCGTTTTCATTCGTCGGCTTCTGTCCATTAATTTTACCCATATTTCATACTTCCTCTATTCAACAAAAATTTACCAACATTAACTTTCCCTTGTAATCACACTTCTACTAAAGCACTCAACAACTTTACAATATGTGAATCTTGCAACTTTTTTAAAAAGTTATGTAACTTAATCAGGGATGAATGAACCTACCTTTACTGATCGACTATTATTGAATAATTACTTTAAAAATTGTTCCAAAAGAAAATTATAATGCAGTGAAAAATAGGTTGTAATTATTTAAAACATTAGACGGCACTTATAAAAAGACAGCATGAAAAAACTAAAAATTATTGACATAAAAAGGGTAAAAAATATTGCGACTCAGCGATCCATAAAACTCAGCGAAGATGCGTTGGATCAAAAAGAAAGAGCAAATACTTTTTTAACGGAAGTTGGAGATTTGACCCTTTTTATAAAACAAATTGTAAAGGAAACTTTTTCGCGCAATTTTGAATTCAAAGAATTTTTGCGCCAATGTTATGAAATAGGAAACAAATCGTTACCGCTTATTATAATTACAGGTACCATTATGGGACTTGTACTTACCATTCAATCTCGGCCTGCAATGGCCAAATTTGGAGCGGTGACTATGCTACCAGGAATGGTAGCAGTATCCCTGATTAGAGAAATTGGCCCAATTATTACCGCATTGATTTGTGCCGGAAAAATTGGTTCGGGAATGGGCGCCGAATTGGGTTCCATGAAAGTCACTGAACAAATTGATGCTATGGAAGTTTCCGCAACCAATCCAATAAGATACCTCGTAGTAACGCGTGTACTTGCGGCTACGCTTATGTTGCCGATTTTGGTATTGTTTGCTGATGCCTTTGGCTTTTTGGGAAGCTGGATTGGCGTAAACATTAAAGGCGATGTGAGTTTGGTTTTATTTGTTTTTCAGGCATTTGGGTCTATCACTTTTCTAGACTTTTTTCCTGCCATAATAAAAACTTTTCTTTTTGGAGCTGTCATCGGCATTGTAGGTTGCTATAAAGGATTCACTGCCGGAAGAGGCACTGAAAGTGTAGGGAAAGCAGCAAATGCCGCGGTGGTATTATCATCCTTACTCATTATTATTGTTGATATGATTGCCGTACAAATAACAGATATGTGGTTATGAAAAATTCACAAGAAACTAGTTTAGACACTATTTCAGAAAAAAAAGCAACGGCTGAAATATTGATAGAAATAAAAAACCTGAAGAAGTCTTTTGGAAGGCTTGAAGTGTTAAAAGACATTTCCTTGAAACTTCACAATGGTGAAAACTTAGTTGTTCTCGGCAAATCGGGATCGGGAAAATCGGTGCTTATAAAATGCATTGTTCGTTTATTAAATCCTGATGGTGGCACAATTAACTTGCTTGGCAAAGAAGTAAATTCTATTAAAGGCAAAGAATTATCTGAAATAAGAGAAAAAATTGGTTTTCTTTTCCAAAGTGGCGCTTTGTATGATTCTATGACGGTTAAACAAAATTTAGAATTTCCACTGGTAAGAATTAAAAGAGATTTGAAAGAAACGGAAATCAACAATAAAATAAATGAAGTTTTAGAAAATGTTGGGCTGGCAGATGTTTTAGAAAAAATGCCATCTGAGCTATCTGGAGGAATGCGAAAACGCATAAGTTTGGCACGTTCCATTATCCTGGACCCGGTAATTATGTTGTATGATGAGCCTACAACAGGGCTCGACCCGGTAACTTCAGATGAAATAAGTGAACTGATCAATTCTGTACAAAAAAAATACAAGACGTCTTCCATCATTATTACGCATGATATTGCTTGTGTGCGCATTACCGCCGACCGCATTATTATGTTGCACGAAGGACACATTTATGCGGAAGGAACGCTTGCAGAGTTCGAAGCGTCTGATGATCCATTAATTATGTCATTCTTCAAATAAAAAAATCAAAAACAGTTCAAAAAACAAAATCAATTAATAACAATATTAAAAAAAATAATATGAATACACACTCAACAAAATTCAAAGTACGATTAGGTTTATTCGTAGCCACAGGGTTTGTGATCTTTGCCATTGCCATATTTTTGATAGGCCGACAAAAAAACTTATTTAATCCAGTTTTTAGCCTCTCCACAACTTTCTATAATGTAAGCGGGTTGCAGATTGGAAACAATATTCGATTTTCAGGAATCAATGTCGGAACAGTCGAAAATATTAAAATTATCAATGATTCAACGGTGTTGGTAAATATGGTTGTTCAGAAAGACGTGCAGAAATTTATTAAAACAGACGGAATGGTGCTTATCGGTTCAGAAGGAATTATAGGCGACCGGGTTTTAGTTATTACCCAGGGAAGTTCTGAGACAAAATCGGTAAAAAGCGGACAATTTCTTTCATCAATCGAACCTGTTGAGACTGATGCCATTATCGCCAGCCTAGATATTACCGCTCAAAATGCAGAAATTATTTCAGGACAAATCATAGAAATACTTTATGACATCAATCAAGGAAAGGGAACGCTCGGGATGCTAATACA
>JAAFHC010000027.1 GCA_010906935.1 Gelidibacter sp. | reverse complement strand
CTTCTGCAACGTACCTTTCTTATTTGGCTATTGGGTTTCCTTTAGGTGAAAAAGCTGGAATGACCATTGGATTGTTGCCAAATTCTACTGTAGGGTATTCTTTGGTTTCAAATGAATATGATACAGATAACAATCTTACGGAAGTTACGCGATATATAGGTGATGGCGGAACAAATAAAGTATTTTTAAGCATTGGCTATAAACCTTTCAAAAACTTCAGTATTGGTTTACAAGGGAATTATATTTTCGGAAAAATTGAAAATAGCATCTTAAATCAGGTGAAAGACGCTTCTTTAGCCACAAAATACCAAACAACTTCTAGTCTAAAAGGACTGACCTTAAATGGTGGATTTCATTATAAAGGAAAATTGAATGATAAAATGGATTATCTTTTAGGAGGAAATTTTAATTTTAACAATGAAATTGAGGCTACAGGCAATGAGTATTTATATTCAGTGTCGTTAGGGACATTTGAATCTCCGCGTGACACCATTTTAAACACAAATAGCACTGGAATTCTAAAATCCCCTTTAAAATCAACTTTAGGTCTTGGCTTGGGTAAAGATAACAAATGGTACGCTGGTGTTGATTACAGTTTTCAAAACGCATTAGAATTGAGTGGAGGCGTTTTCAACAATTATTCAAAAATTGATTACGATAATTATAGTAAAATTGCAGTGGGCGGTTTTTACACCCCAAAATTTAATTCAATTACAAGTTACTGGGATAGAGTAACCTATAGAGCCGGAGTTAAATTCGAAAACACGGGATTATTGGTTGATGATGCTTCAGGAAATGGAACCAATTTTACTGCAATTGAAGATTTTGGCATATCTTTTGGAGTAGGGTTACCAATGAGTAAGCAACTGTCTAATTTGAATATCGGATTCGAGGTAGGAAAAAGAGGACAAACAGCGAATGGCTTAGTACAAGAAAATTATGTAAATTTCAGATTAGGCCTTTCATTAAATGACAAATGGTTTAAAAAATTAGAAATATTTTAATTAAAAATTAAGACGATGAGACAAATGAGACAAATTTTAGCTGTATTATTTTTTATAGTTTCAGCCCCGGTTGTTTTTTCACAAGCCGAAAATGAAGAATGTATTGTAAAATACAATTTGTTTAAAGGTGATTACAGCGCTGGAAAATATGATGTAGCTTACGAAAATTGGTTATGGACGATGGATCATTGTCCAACACTTACCGTAAATATTTATAAGTTGGGTATTAAAATTGCTGAAAGCCGATTGGAAGCCGCTACAACTCCAGCTGATAAAGCAGCTGCAGTAAAACTTGTTGAAAGAGTTTACACCCAAAGATTGGAACATTTCCCTCAAGACTTAGCTAGAGTTTATAGTGATTTCGCAACCTTTAAAGATGCGCAAGGTGCATCCGAAGATGAAGTTTTCGTTTTATTGGAGAAATCTTTTAAATCAGATGTAACAGATATCTCTCCAACCAATATTTACAGGTATTTTGATATCATATTAAATAAATACAAAGATACAAATCCACAAATAGTTTTTGACACTTATGATGAAGTGGGTGAAGGTATTGAATTAAAGAGAGAAGAATATTCAAAACAATTAGACTTAATTTTGGCGAAAGATTCAACTACTTTAAGTGATAGAGATATAAAAGGCAAAATGGCTTATGAACAACATTTAAGTAATTTAGAACTTGTTGAAATTTCATTAGATTCAAAACTGGCCGCAATTTCAACCTGTGAGAACTTGATTCCTTTAAATAAAAAGTATTTTGAAGAGCATAAAAAAGATGGTGTTTGGTTAAAGAGAGCCGTTTCAAGAATGTACAATAAAGAATGTACAGATGATCCCTTCTATGACAATATTGGTTGAAGCTTACGTTAAAGCAGATCCTTCACCGCAAGCTTCTGTGTTTTACGCTGGTATCTTAATGAAAAATGGAGAAACCAACAAAGCAATGGAATATTTCAAAAAAGCGATTGATCAGGAAACAGATTCTTACAGCAGAGCAAGATATGCCCTAAGAGTTGCCGAAATATTAAGAAAAAAAGGCAGATTGGAAGAAGCAAGAAGCTACGCTTATAAAGCGATAGACTATCAACCAAGTTTGGGTAAAGCCTATTTACTGATTGCAAGTATGTATGCATCAAGCGCCAACTCTTGCGGAAACGATGTGGTTTCTAAAAGAATGGTTTATGTGGCCGCTTTAAATAAAGCATTAAAAGCAAGAGCTGTAGATCCTAGTATTAGTTCATTGGCAAATAGATTTATTGCAAGCTATTCAGAAAATGTGCCAAGTACAAGAGATTTATTTTTAGTTGGTATAAAATCAGGATCTAGCCATAGAATTGGCTGTTGGATTAATGAAACAGTAATAGTTCCGTAAATTAGATTTAAAATATTAAAATTGATATATTTGTTGAATGACAAAATCAGTTGTTAATAATATAAAAAGCATTGCTGTGGTTTTCGCCTCAGCAATGTTTTTTTCATGTACAAATGACGTGAAAGAGGTGCGGGATTTTTTGGCTGATAAAAATTTACCTATTGGAGAAGCCTTCAATATTAACCATAAGCACACCGATTCCGGACGAGTGGACATTAAAATGAAAGCGCCTGTGATGCTCGATTTTAGCAATAGGGAAAACCATCCTTATAATGAATTCCCAAAAGGAATAAAAATTATCAGCATCGAAAAAAATGGAGATTCTATAACGGTAGTCGGCGATTATGCAAAAAGTTATCGGAAAACAGAAGTTTCTGAAATAAAAAACAATGTGGTCATCATCAATTACGCACAAAAAAACAAACTGGTTACCGAACAAATTTATTGGGATCAAAAAACCCATTATTTTTTTACTGAAAAAAAATTTACTTTTTACACGCCAACAGATACTATTTACGGAACTGGTTTTGAATCAACAGAAGATTTGAAAACATGGTGGGTAAAAAATCAGAGTGGCGTTATTAACATTAAAGAATAAAAGATGCAAAACCTTTGGAAAATATTTGAATATGGGTATTTAATTATAGCCATAGTATTTAGTGTAGAAACAGTATTGAATTGGAATACAGATAGAGAACGCGCCTATTTGTTGGCCGGATTTTCAATAGTGGCAGTTTTTATGTATTTTTTCAGAAGACGATTCAGAAAAAGACGCGAAACACCAAACAATTAATAAGTGGAAATACAAATAATTGTCATATTAATTTCAATACTGCTTTCCGCTTTCTTTTCAGGAATGGAAATCGCCTATATTTCTGCCAATAAATTTCAAATTGAACTTCAAAAAAAGAAGGAAGGTTTCACCTCAAAAATTGTAAGTAGAATAACTGCAAAATCATCAAAATTTATTACCACCATGTTGGTTGGGAATAATATTTGTTTGGTAATTTACAGTTTCTTTATGGCTGAAATTATTACGGATAATTTATTGGGTTTCCATTTAAATGATTTTTCTATTTTAATTATTCAAACCTTAATTTCAACAGTTATCATTTTAGTTACCGCTGAATTTTTGCCAAAAGCAATATTTAGAATTTATGCCAACGAAATGTTTTGGTTTTTTGCGCCGCTGGCTTATTTTTTTTATATCATATTTCATTTTGTTACAGATTTTATTACCGCAATTTCCAATTATTTGTTGAAAACATTTTTTCACACAGCTGGCGATGTGAAACAAACAGAATTTAGCAAAGAAGAACTTGGAAATTATATTACCAAACAATTGGAAAACAGCGATGATCTAGAAGAAGTTGATTCTGAAATCCAAATTTTCCAAAATGCACTCGAGTTTGACACGGTAAAAGCACGTGAAATTATGATTCCCAGAACCGAAATTGTGGCAGTGGACATTAATGATGATATTGCCGATTTGAAACAGTTATTTATTGAAACTGGATATTCTAAAATTTTGGTTTATAATAATTCTTTGGATGATGTTTTGGGTTACGCAATTGCATTTGAATTATTTAAAAAACCAAAAGACATTAAGTCTATTTTATTGCCTGTAGAATTTGTTCCTGAAAGTATGTTGATTAACAATGTGTTAAACATTTTAATTAAAAAGAAAAGAAGCATCTCTGTTGTGTTAGACGAATTTGGAGGAACTTCAGGAATTATTTCCATTGAAGATATTGTTGAAGAATTGTTTGGTGATATTATTGATGAACACGACACCGTAGATTTGCTGGAAAATAAAATTTCCGACAACGAATTTGAGTTTTCGGCACGTTTGGAAGTTGATTATTTAAATGAAACCTATGATTTAAATATTGAAGAAAATGAAGCCTATGAAACCTTGGGCGGATTTATTGTTTACCATAATGAAGACATCCCAAAAGAAAATGAAATCATTGAAATAAATAATTTATATTTTAAAATGTTAAAGGTAGATTCCTCCAAAATTATGGAAGTTTACCTAAAAGTTTTAGATAAAGAGGATTAAAGGTTTTCAACATCATAAAATTGCCTTTTTTTGTAATTAATATTAATTATTTCACTTTCATAATTAAATACTTAATCGTATTTTCGCACACTGTAATAAAAGAAAATAACTATAGAAATGGCAATTTTATCAAAAATTAGAGATCGTTCAATGTTCCTAATCCTAATTGTAGGTTTAGCGCTTTTTGCATTTGTATTAGATCCAAGTTCAATTCAGCAATTTTTCAGTTCAACCAAAACAAACTCAATTGGTGAAGTAAATGGAGAAAACATTGACAGAGAGGAATTTGCGAAACTTGTAGAAAATTATAAATCGCAAAGTGGCGGAAGAGTTACTCAAATGCAAGCAGTAAATGCTGTTTGGAATAATTTGGTTGGCGAAAAAATATTTCAGTCTCAACTAGAACAAGCCGGAATTGTTGTGGGCGAAAAAGACATTTGGGACGCTATGGTTTCATTGCCAGAAATTCAAAATTCTCCGCTTTTTCAAAATGAAGCCGGACTTTTCAATGAAGAAAGATTAAAGGAATATATTGCCAATATGAAAGCTGATGCAGAAGCTGGAAACAGCCAAGCTTGGTTAAATTGGTTAGAAACTGAAAAAAGCATCAAACAAAATCTAGAACGTTTGGCATATACCACTTTGGTTTCAGCTGGTTTAGGCACTTCTTTAAAAGAAGGTGAACGCGATTATTTGTACCAAAATACAAAAATGGACGGGCAATTTGTTTATATTCCTTATTCGTCCATTTCTGATGAATTGGCGAAGGTATCAAAGGAAGAGATTCAAAAATATTTGGAAAAAAATTCCAAAAGGTTTAAATCTGAAGCCTCGCGCTCTTTAGAATACGTAAAATTTGACATTGCGCCTTCTGAAGTAGACGATGAAAGCGCTAAAATGGAAGTGATGAACTTTGTTAATGACAGAGAGGAATTCAGCAATGCAGCAAATGCAAAGGTTCAAATTCCAGGATTGAAAAATGCCAGCAATTATGAAGCATTTTTAAGCGATAACAAATCAGATTTAGGTATTGATAACGGTTATTACTATAAAAATCAATTTCCGACTGCAATTTCCGATACCATTTTTAACGCAACTGTTGGCGATATCGTAGGACCATATAAAGACAATGGCTTCTACAAAATATCAAAAATTGTTGATTTTAAACAATTGCCAGATTCTGTTAAGTCAAGCCATATTTTGATTCCTTATTCAGGCGCTGTTAGATCTGCTTCAATAAAAACAAAAGAGGAAGCCAAAAAAACGGCCGACAGTATTTTTGCATTGGTTAAAAACGACAAAACAAAATATACAGAAATTGCAGATGAAGTAAATACTGATGGCACAAAAGGCAAAGGAGGCGATATTGGATGGATCAGAAAAGATCAAGCATTTTCAGCTTCTTTTGATAAAGACTTTGCCGAATTTATTTATAAAAATCCAACAGGCAGTATGGCTGTAGTTGAAACTGCATTTGGTTTCCACGTAATTAGGGTAGATGAACAAAAACAAGCTGATAGAGCTGTAAAACTTGCTACTTATGCCCGTTTGATCGATCCTTCTGAAGCTACAGAAAATACAATTTTTGAAAAAGCAGAAACCCTAACGGCCAATTTGGCAAATGGAGATAAATTAGAAGATTTTGCTAAGAAAGAAAATTATAATGTGCAGTCTGCGCTAAATCTTAAAGTTTTAGAAGAAAATATTCCTGGTTTAAGTGGCCAACGCCAAATTGTTATTTGGGCATTTGCAAAAGAAACAGAACTTGGCGATTCTAAACGCTTTGACATTGATGTTGATGGCAAAAGAAGCTATGTTGTGGTTGTGCTTAAAGGCAAATCGGAGAAAGACGGATTGGTGGTGAATTCAGAGATCTTGTCTAAAATTCAGCCTGAGCTCATCAACAAGAAAAAAGCGGCATTGATCAATTCAAAAATAAAAGGAACTACCTTGGAAGAAATTGCAAAAAACACCAATACAGCAGTTACTCCGTCTTTAAGTGTAACTTTGGCAAGTCCATTATTATCAGGGGTTGGAAATGAGCCAGCTGTGGTTGGAGCAATGTCTACTATAAAATTAAATGAAGTTTCTAAGCCAATAGATGGCAATATGGGTGTGTTTGTGGTTAAAGTTAACAAACGCGACACGCCAATAAAATTGGATAGTTATGATGCTTTCCGCAATAAAATATTAGATAATTTAAAAGGAAGATCTTTTATGCTGTTTCAAGTATTAGAAGAAACTGCCGACATTAAGGATCATAGAGGCGAATTCTATTAATGTAATAAATCTTATAAACATGAAAAGCGGACGATCGTCCGCTTTTTTTGTTTTTTATCCTATCCTCAACCCTTTCCGAAGGAAAGAGAGGTTGTTTCAGTTAATTCAAGATATTATAATTTTACTATAAATTTTTTAGTAATTCCTCAGCACTAGGAATATAGGATGACATGAAAAAAGCGAGCACTAGCTCGCTTTTTTAAAACTTTTAACCTACCTCCGGCAGGCAAGCTTTTAACTTTCTAAGTTACACTTAACAATTCCCCCTTTGAGGGTTAGGGGGCTTTTAACCTACTTCCGGCAGGCAAGCTTTTAACTTTTAACCTACCTCCGGCAGGCAAGCTTTTAACTGTTATCCGTTCATAGAGATTAAAAACTCTTCGTTTGAAGTGGTGTATTGAATTTTGCTTTTTATGAATTCCATAGCTTCTACAGGATTCATATCGGCCAAATATTTTCTTAGGATCCACATACGTTTTACCGTTTTTGGATCTAACAATAAATCATCTCTTCGTGTGCTCGATTTCACAAGGTCAATAGCAGGATAAATTCTGCGGTTGGCGATATTTCTTTCCAATTGAAGTTCCATGTTACCCGTACCTTTAAATTCTTCAAAGATAACCTCATCCATTTTTGAACCTGTTTCAGTAAGTGCAGTGGCAATAATGGTTAATGAACCACCATTCTCTATATTTCTTGCTGCACCAAAAAATCGTTTAGGTTTGTGCAATGCGTTTGCGTCAATACCACCTGATAAAATTTTACCCGATGCTGGCGCAACGGTATTATAAGCCCTGGCCAAACGTGTAATGGAATCCAATAAAATAACCACATCGTGTCCGCATTCAACCAAACGTTTTGCTTTTTCCAAAACAATATTGGCAACTCTTACGTGTTTTTCAGCCGGTTCGTCAAAAGTTGAAGCAACAACTTCACCTCTTACGCTTCGTTGCATATCTGTAACTTCTTCTGGTCTTTCATCAATTAATAGAATAATTTGATAAACTTCCGGATGATTTGAAGCAATTGAATTTGCGATATCTTTAAGTAACATTGTTTTACCAGTTTTTGGCTGCGAAACAATCATTCCTCTTTGACCTTTTCCAATCGGACAAAATAAGTCTATAATTCTGGTTGAAAGTGTGCTGTTTTTCCCTGCCAAATTAAATTTTTCCTCAGGGAATAATGGTGTTAAATGCTCAAAAGAAACCCGGTCTCTAACCACATTCGGATTTAATCCGTTTATTTTTGATACACGTATTAAAGGAAAATATTTTTCCCCTTCTTTTGGAGGTCTAACCACGCCTTTAACCGTATCTCCGGTTTTTAAACCAAACAATTTAACTTGTGACTGTGATAAGTAAATATCATCTGGCGATGATAAGTAGTTATAATCGGATGAGCGTAAAAAACCATAACCATCTGGCATCATTTCCAACACACCTTCACTTTCAATAATTCCGTCAAACTCATAATCAGGATCTCTAAAGCGATTTCCTGGCTTGCGAGGCCCCTTTTCTCTTTGTTGGTTTGCTTGTTGGCTTCCTTGTTGTTGATTTCCTTGTTGTTGATTGCCTTGTTGCTGGTTTCCTTGTTGCTGGTTTCCTTGTTGCTGGTTTCCTTGTTGTTTATGCTGTTTAATTGGCTGTTTAGGCTGGTTTTGAACCTGTCTGTCTTGTCCGTTTTCAGTAACATCAACAGTTGTTTCAATGCTTTCTGGCTGACTTTCAGTTTCGGTTTTAGTTTCTAGCCTAGCCGATTTTTTAATGGCAACTTTTACACCATCTTTTCTAACTAAAGGTTTTTCAAGAGTTTCCTCTTCGGTATTTTGAACAGGTGTTTCCGATGATAATTTTAAAACCTTTTTAATGGCTTTTTTTACCGTAGGAACTTGAATTGGTTTTGCAGTTTCTTCAACTTCAGCATTTTGAATAGCGGTAAAAAGTTCGGGTGCTTTTTCTTTGTGAGGCTGTGAAGCTGGAGCGTTTTTGTTTGCTTTGGGTTGATTTGCTTTTTTTACGATGCGTTTGCGCTTTGGCTTGTCGTCATCAGATAAAGCCTCAATTTTGGAAGGAGTTGGAGGAGCAGCGGCTTGAACGTCTAGTATTAAATAAACCAATTCTAGTTTTTTTAATTGACTAAACTTCTTTGCTCCAACGGTTTTAGCAATCTCTTGTAATTCTGAAAGAGATTTATCCTTTAGTTCGGAAATTTCAAACATTATGTAAATATGTAATAATTGTTAGTGAATAAATATGATGATCTTATTAAATTAAGAATTTCATTTTGAGTTAATCTGGGTGGTGATAATTTTTAGTTGCAGGTCCCGTATATAATTATGCGGTAGGACATTGCAAATATAATAATTTATTTTAGATAGTAATCTTTTAATCTTTAAAAATAAAACGTATTTTTGCTTCAATTGGTATAAATATGATTCAAAGAATACAATCGATATATTTATTAATTGCCACAGTGCTTTCGGGAGGGCTAATTTTCTCTTTCAATTTATGGATTACTGAGCAGGGAACTAAATTTTTCGCATTCGATTCAATAAGTTCAACCAATTTGATCTTGGCAAGTGTTTTTGTATTGTTCATAGCATCCGCCATTCTAACTTTTCTGACAATTTTTCAGTTTAAAAAACGACAGCTGCAATTTGTTTTAGGCCGGTTAGCAATTTTGATTAATTTTATTTTAGTAGGCATACTCGTGTATTTTACACAAAACTTATCTGGAGAAATTAAAGTTTCTGAGAAGGGTATTGGGTTGCTCATTCCTATTTTTACCATTGTTTTTGTGGTTTTGGCCAACAAAGCGATTAAAAAGGATGAAGAACTCGTGAAATCTGTGGATAGATTGCGATAAACCTATAATCTTTGTATATTAGTGTGCAGAAACCATTTCAAATTCGTTTGAAATGGTTTTTTTATTTTAAGGGCGTTCCCCGCCAGCTGGCGGGTCGGGCTTTTCGCTACAATCTTTTATTGCAAAATGGCAATAAAAGTATTTTCACTTCACTCCCTAACGCGTTTTGAATTAAATAATTTACACTTAAAAACTTTTCAACTTCGGACTTCCGTATTCCATCTTCCATCTTCGGACTTCCGTCTTCGGACTTCCGTCTTCGGACTTCGGACTTCGGACTTCCATCTTCGGACTTCCATCTTCGGACTTCCGTCTTCCGTCTTCGGACTTCCGTCTTCCATCTTTGGACTTCCGTCTTCGGACTTCGGACTTCGGACTTCCCTCTTTAATCCCTTTTTTCAAGTTCTATAATTTCCAAATTTGTGATATTTTCTCCATTAATTTCAAACCGAAGCATGGTTCTTACCGTATGAAATCCGTATTTTCCTGCTGCACCCGGATTCATATGAAGCAGGTTTAATTTTTTATCGAACATCACTTTTAAAATATGGGAATGTCCGGTGATAAATAATTTCGGGGTATTTGTAGCAATTTCTTCTTTAACTCTCGGATTGTAATTGTGTGGATAACCGCCAATATGCGTCATCCAAACCGGCACTTTTTCAATGGTAAATTTATTATCCAATGGAAATTCAGCCCTCATTAATGAATCGTCTATATTTCCGTAAACTGCCCGTAACGGTTTTAGTTTTTTTATGGCATCAACAACTTCAAATGAACCAATATCGCCCACATGCCAAACTTCATCAACCTGTTTTACAAACTTCAAAATTTGATCATCAATGTAACCGTGGGTATCAGAAAGCAATAAAATTTTTTTCATTTGTTGTGAAATTAGGAACTCACAAATATGGCGTATATTTGCAACGGCACAAAAATAGCATTTCAATTGAGATATTTTATCAAATTAGCATATAAAGGAACCAACTATCACGGATGGCAAGTACAGCCCAATGCAATTACGGTGCAGGAATTGTTGAACAAATCATTTTCAACTATTTTCCGGTCACCGCTTGAAATTGTTGGCGCGGGACGAACTGATACCGGTGTTCACGCTGAAGAGTTTTTTGCACATGTTGATATTGAAAATGAATTTAATGCAAATGAAATTATTTTTAAATTGAATGGATTATTGCCCGCTGACATTGTGGTTTACGATATTTTTAAAACCATTGAAGATGCCCACGCGCGTTTTGATGCCACCAGCAGAAGTTATGAATACCGTATTTTTTTGGGTAAAAATCCGTTTTTAACCGAAACGGCATGGCAGTTAATCACCACCAAATTGGCGGTTGAAAAAATGAACGAAGCTGCCGAAATTTTAAAAACCCACACCAATTTTAAATGTTTTTCACGCTCAAATAGCGACGTACGAACCTATAATTGCAACGTTATGCAGGCTGTTTGGAAACAAACCGATCAACTGCTGGTATTTCATATTACCGCCGATCGGTTTTTAAGAAATATGGTGCGGGCAATTGTGGGCACTTTAATAGAAATAGGAAAGGGCAAAATGACTTTGGCCGAATTTACACAAGTTATTGAAAGTGAAAATAGGTGTAACGCCGGACCTTCTGCGCCAGCGCAAGGATTATTTTTAACGCAGGTAACCTATCCAAAAACAATCAGTAAAAATGAGTAAAAAAGTTTCAGGAAACGCTTTTGACGCAAAAATATTTAACCGCTTATTGGGGTTTTCCAAAAAATACCGATGGGAATTTTTTATCGGTACTTTTTCGGCAATTTTACTGTCGTTGGCTACCGTTGCGAGGCCAATTTTATTGCAGGAAATTGTCAATATTTACTTTAAAAATAAGGATAAAGAAGGAATCCTGTATTTTTCATTGTTGATGGTTATCTTTTTAATAGCCGAAGTTTTGTTGCAGTTTATTTTTATTTATAAGGTAAATTGGTTGGGACAACATATTATTAAAGATATCAGGGTTCAGCTAAACAAACATATGCTGCAATTTAAAATGACGTATTTCGACAATTCTTCGGTAGGAAAATTGGTGACGCGTTTGGTTTCCGACACTGAAACAATCGCGCAATTTTTCGGACAGGGATTGTTTATGATCATTAGTGATTTGTTAAAAATGTTGGTGGTGGCCATTGTCATGCTTTGGATGAACTGGAGAATGGCATTGATCGCTTTTATTGTGCTTCCGGTTTTAATTTATGCCACCAAATTATTTCAAATTGCCATAAAATCGGCTTTTCAGGAAGTGAGAATTCAAGTGGCGAATTTAAATGGTTTTGTGCAGGAACGCGTTACGGGAATGAAAATTGTGCAATTGTTTAATCACGAAATAGTGGAGTACGATAAATTTGTCAAAATTAATGATTTGCACAAAAAAGCAAATATCAGAACAGTTTGGTATTATTCAATTTTCTTTCCAATTGCCGAAATTTTGGCTTCAATTTCTGTCGGTTTGTTGGTTTGGTACGGTGGCTTGGATATTGTAAATAACGGAACTACAGAAATCGGACAAATTATCGCATTTATTATGATGGCCCAAATGTTATTTAGGCCGCTAAACCAGATCGCCGATAAATTTAACACACTGCAATTGGGAATGGTTGCCGGAGATCGGGTTTTTGAAATATTGGACACCAAAGATCAAATTGCCAGAACCGGAGATTTGGAAGTAAAAAATTTCAAAGGCGATATTGAATTTAAAAATGTTCGTTTTAGTTATAACAAAGGTGAGGAAGTTTTAAAAGGAATTTCATTCGAGGTACAGGCTGGTGAAACTGTGGCAATTGTTGGAGCAACGGGCGCAGGAAAATCTACCATCATCAATTTGGTCAATCGCTTTTATGAAATTGATGAGGGCGAAATTTGTATTGATGGCACAAGTATTTTGAAATATACATTGCCTTCCTTGAGAAATCAGATTGCCGTGGTTTTACAAGATGTTTTTTTATTCTCCGATTCCATTTATAATAACATTGCATTAAGCGACGAATCAATCACTTTAGAACAGGTGACAGATGCCGCCAAAGAAATTGGAATTCACGAATTTATTATGAGTTTGCCAAATAATTACAACTATAATGTGAAGGAACGCGGTGGCATGTTGTCTACCGGACAACGCCAATTAATTGCGTTTTTGCGCGCTTATGTAAGTAAGCCAAGCATCTTAATTTTGGATGAAGCGACGTCGTCCATAGATTCTTATTCAGAAAAATTGATACAGGAAGCAACAGATAAAATCACCAGGCATCAAACCTCCATCATTATAGCGCACAGGCTAACAACCGTTAAAAAAGCCGACAAAATTATTGTGATGGATAAAGGCCATATTGTGGAACAAGGCTCTCATTTGGAATTGCTGGAGAAAAACGGCTATTACAAAACGCTTTATGATATGCAATTTTCTAATGAAATGGTTTAGTTGCTGTTTAACTGTTTAAAAGTTTAATTGTTGAATCGTTTAACTGTGAACATTGAACTGTTTATTTGTTTAATCGTTTAATCGTTTAATCGTTTAACCGTTTAATTGTGTAACTGTGAACTGTTTATTTCCATTAAATTTGTCTCTACTCTCTTTTCTTTAATCGGCTAATTTGCTAATTATCTAATTGCCTAATGCCTAATTTCATTGGGGGTTAGGGGGCTTAGTTTAAGTCATACCTAATCATTTCAATAAGCTCTTGGGTATTTTTAAACAACACAAACTCCCCATCTTTTATATAAGATATTTTGCCTGTTTCTTCTGAAACTATCAAACAAAGCGCATCTGTTTTTTCTGTAATTCCAATGGCAGCTCTGTGGCGTAATCCAAATCGTGCAGGTATGTTTTTTGTGGAAAGCGGCAAAACTGCCCTGGTGGCAATAATAAAGTTATCCTTAATAATGATTGCTCCATCATGCAGCGGACTGTTTTTATAAAAAATACTTTCCAATATGGGCTGATTGACTTCGGAATTCATTTTATCACCGGTAGCCTTAACAAAATCTAAGTTATGCGTTCTTTCTAAAACCAATAAAGCACCTGTTTTTACGGCCGACATCGATTCGCAGGCCTTTACAATGGTTTCTACATCCATGGTAATATATATTTCACTTTTTAAAAAGTTTATTTGTTTTAAAAAACTTTTTCTGTTGGTGAAATTTGTGGAACCCAGCATCAACAAAAATTTTCTTACTTCGGGCTGAAAAACAATAAGTATGGCGATAGCTCCCAAACTAACAAGTGTTCCTAACAAACTGCTAAGCATTTCCATTTGAAGTGCTTGGGTTATTTTCCAAATAATGACCACAAGTCCAATCCCAATAAAAATATTGATGGCAACACTTCCTTTTAAAAGTTTATAGACATAGTAAAGCAATGTAGCCACCAAAACGATGTCTAAAATATCAAGAAAGGAAAAATTTAGAAAATCGAACATTAAAATTGTTTTTGTAAAAATAGGAAAAAAAGATGGCTTCTTAAACAGTTAATTGATTCAACGGGGCTAATCTTTATTTTCGTTATAAATAAATTCAATATGATTAATTAAAATATTTTCATTACTGAGATTGTGAATGATTGTTCTGTAAAATAAATAATCCTGATACGTTAAGTTCCTATTAAAGTTTAAATGAAGCATCGTTTGCTTCTCTTCAGTATACAATTTTAAAAGTGCAGCGAGTTCATTCTTAAAATTTGATTGATCGGTTTTCACCCCATTAATCAAAGCGCTGTTTTGATTAAAAACAAGATGTATGTTATGGTAATTTAAATAATCAGCGTTGTTTTCTATAAATTTATTGGACAATAGGCCATCAATTTTAAAAGTGACACCGTCAAATTCCAGTAATGAAAGTTTTTTTGAAATGGTATCTGAATAACTAAAATAATCGAGCATTCCTTTTTCAGAATGCATTGAGTTTGCGTGCTTGTCCTGCAGCATTATGATGGAAGGAATAATTGCTTTTAAAGGCAAACGTTTGTCGATATTATAAATCCAATGCGTGGTGCTGATGGTATTTTTTCTATTAACAGCGGCTATGGTATCGTTGTTTTTAACCTCAAAAAATAGCCAAACTTGTGAATGATTTTGTATTTCCTGAATTCCTTTTTCAGCCAAAGTGGGTATTTTAACTTCTTTTTTTGCGCAGCCAAGCATTAAAAAAGGAAGAAATATCAGTAATATTTTTTTCATAATTTATTATTTAACAATGCAACAATTTTTACCGCTTCAACGGCTTCTTTTACGTCGTGAACCCGCAATATGGACGCGCCATGAAGCAATGCGAAAGTGTTTGCCGCCGTTGTTGCGTTTAAAGCAGATTCCGCAGTGATGTTTAATGGTTTGTAAAGCATTCCTTTTCTGGACAAGCCAACCAGCAAAGGTGTTTCTAGGTTTTTGAACAGTTCCAAATGTGTTAATAACTGATAATTGTGTTCTGTGGTTTTGCCAAAACCAAAACCCACATCGGTGATAATATCGTTTACACCGAGCGCATGTAATTCGGCAATTTTTTTTGAAAAATAATAAAGTATATCGCTCACAACATTATTGTAAACTGGGTTTTTTTGCATATTTTGAGGTGTGCCTTGCATATGCATCATCACATAAGGAACTTGAAGTTTTGCAATTGTTGGAAACATATTTGGATCCATATTACCAGCTGAAATATCATTGATTATGCAGGCGCCATTATGAATACATTGCGCAGCAACATTACTTCTGAAGGTATCCACAGAGATTAAAACGGAGGGGAACTCGCTGATTAAAAGCTTAATTACGGGTAAAATTCTGTTCAATTCTTCTTCTTCTGAAATATGTTTTGCGCCAGGGCGTGAAGAATAGGCACCAACATCAATAAATGTGGCACCTTCACTTAGCATTTTTTCTACTTGATTAATGATTGATGCTGAATTATGGTATTTACCGCCGTCAAAAAATGAATCGGGCGCGCAATTTAAAATCCCCATGACTTTTGGAGTCGACAAATCTATTAAGTTTCCGTTGCAATTAATGCTACTCATTATTTCACCACTTTATTAATTATTTTGGTCATTTCAGGAACTTTGTAGTTGAACATTTGAGCAACTAAATCGGCAACCGATTCGCTCACTATCAGCATTTCTTTGTTAGATTGTTTCAGGTAACCTTCTGCTACCATAACATCAAGCTGTTTAATTAAATGATTGAAAAAGCCGTTGGTGTTTAAAATCCCCACAGGTTTGGATTCTATACCAAGTTGTCCCAAAGTTAAGGCTTCAAAAATCTCATCTAAAGTGCCAAAACCGCCCGGCAATGCAATATAACCATCAACCAATTTGCTGATTTTCACTTTTCGTTTGCTCATTGTTTTAGTGACAATCATTTCCGTGATATTGGCGTGAGCAACCTCTTCATGGCGCAACAATCCTGGGATAACACCAATAACCAACCCTTTTTTTTCAATCATGGTGTCGGCTATAATACCCATCATACCAATTTTTCCGCCTCCGTAAACAAGTCCAATATTATTTTCAATAAAACAATTGCCAAGTTTGATGGCGTCATTTCTGTAAATTTCATTAAACCCGATACTTGAACCGCAAAAAACAGCAACTTTTTTCATTATTTAATTATGATTTTTTAATTCATTAAATTTGTCGAAATTTACGGAAATAATTAAAGCTATATGCAACAAACGTCAAAACAATATGATGCGGTTATTGAAAAATGCCGTTCATTATATATAAATAAGTTGAAAGATTATGGATGTGCTTGGCGCATATTGCGATTGCCGTCGTTAACCGACCAAATTTTTATCAAAGCGCAACGCATTCGACAACTTCAGGAAAATACGACAAGAAAAGTAGAGGAGGGAGAAGTTTCTGAGTTTATGGGGATTGTCAATTATTCCGTAATGGCTTTAATTCAATTGGAAAAAGGCGTAGCGGAACAACCAGATTTAAAAGCTGAAGAAGCCATAAAATTATACGACAAGCATGTGGCCATCACCAAAAGTTTAATGGAAGACAAAAATCACGATTACGGTGAGGCTTGGCGCGATATGCGCGTAAATTCACTGACCGATTTAATTCTCCAAAAACTTTTGCGTGTAAAACAAATTGAAGACAACAAAGGAAAAACCATTGTTTCTGAAGGCATTGAAGCCAATTATCAAGACATGATAAATTATGCTGTTTTTGCATTAATTCACCTTAAAGAATCTGACTAAGTTGAAATGAGCATAACCTGTTTATGATGAAACCACTTATGATAAAATGCAAAATACAAATGAATAACGTAAAACAATAAATAGCCAACTATGAAAATCTTAACCTTAATTTTAAGACTCCTTGTTTCCATTACTTTTATTTTTTCTGGATTTGTTAAATTGGTCGATCCTTTGGGCTCTTCCTACAAATTTCAGGAATATTTTGGGTCTGATGTGTTGAATCTTGAATTTTTGATTCCTTACGCTTTGCCATTTTCTATACTGTTAATATTGGCCGAATTGATGTTGGGCGTCATGCTATTGCTGGGATATTTGCCAAAATTCACTGTTTGGAGTTTGCTGGTAATGATTCTTGTGTTCTTATTTTTAACTTGGTATTCAGCCTTTTATAATAAAGTGCTCGATTGCGGTTGCTTTGGGGATGCGATAAAATTATCACCTTGGGACACTTTTTATAAAAATGTGGTACTGCTGATTTTTATTTTAGTGTTGCTTTTTGGAACAAAACATATTCGTCCGCTGATCAATCTTTCTTTTGCCAAGTGGACAAGCTTTTTATTTTTTGTGGTCTTTCTTTACATCACTTACCACGTATTGGTGCATTTACCAATCATCGATTTTAGGCCTTATGCAATAGGTAAAAATATTCCCGAAGGAATGAAATCTGTCGGACCTGAATTGCCGCCGATTCACGATTTTTATTTGGAGAATATGAATGGTGACAATTTAACCGATGAAGTGTTATTAGAAGATAAAGTGATGCTAATTGTGACTTATAATATTGAAAAGAGCGATAGACAGGGTTTTTCTAAAATAAAAACAGTAACAGATGCAGCCGCTAAAAATGGTTATAAAGTATACTTGATGACTGCTTCTTTAGAAGAGGACTTTTTAGATATCAAAGACGAATTTAACTTGAACTTTGAGATGTTGTTTTGCGATGAAACCACTTTAAAAACAATTATTAGGGCAAATCCCGGAATTGTGACACTTCAAAAAGGTACTGTAACAGGCAAATGGAATTGGATTGATGCTGAAAAGGTAATTTTCAATTGATTTCGAACGTGCGGAATGACAATTGAAAATAACTTGAAACAACCATCAAGTTATAGCCAATAACGCCTAACCTTTAAAGAAAACAAAAACAACCAAATTCTTTTATGAATTTGGTTGTTTTTGTTTTCTATCCTTCCAAACTTCTTTAAGTTCTAATTCCTTCAACCTAAGAAGCAATAAATTTATTTTTTTTATAAAAATTCATTTTTGAAACTTTGACCCCTAAATTTTTGGGGGGTAAAAGCATATATTCTTCATTTTAAAACACCAACCCCTAAAAAATTAGGGTAATAATCACAATAAATATTAAATAAATTTAAATACCCTATAAAAAAATAGGGGTATATTAAAAATATTCGTAAAAATTAAGCAAGCACCCCATTAAAATTTGGGGGTAAGAAAATATATATATATTTTTGCCTCGAAATCAATCAAAACAAATCACTTTATTATGAAGAAAATTGAAGCAATTATCAGAAAATCAAAATTTGATGAAGTAAAAGAAGCCCTGCATCAAATTGAAGTCAATTTTTTCAGCTACTGGGATGTCACTGGAGTTGGAAATGAAAAAGAAGGGCATGTTTACAGAGGCGTTAGTTATAGTACATCCGACATACAGCGCAGGTTTTTATCCATTGTCGTTTCTGATCCGTTTTTGGACAGAACAGTGGATGCTATTTTAAAAACGGCTTTTACTGGAACCGTTGGTGATGGCAAAATATTTGTTTCTGAGGTGATAGAATCTTACAGAATAAGAACAAAAGAAAAGGGTGCAGACTCATTAAAATAAAAACAAAACTAACTTTTACATTATGGATAATACACTATTTACCGTTAACAATGTTTGGATGATGATTTGTACCGCACTTGTATTTTTGATGCATTTGGGATTTTCATTATTGGAAATTGGATTGACAAGACAAAAAAATACCATCAACATTTTATTTAAAAACGTATTTATTCTTTCTATTGGGATTGTATTATATGCCTTGGTCGGATTTAATTTAATGTATCCGGGTACATTTATTTATGGCATTTTACCCGATTATTTTATCAATTTATTCGGATTGTCTATGCCGGAGAACGGATTAACTTCAGAATACGCTGCAGGATATACTTATTGGACCGACTTTTTATTTCAGGGAATGTTTGCCGCAACTGCCGCAACTATTGTTTCCGGTGCGGTCGCTGAGCGTGTTAAATTAGGCTCATTTATGATTTTTACCATATTTTATGTAGGACTTGTATATCCAATAACAGGTTCATGGAAATGGGGCGGCGGCTGGTTAAATGACCTTGGATTTTATGATTTTGCTGGTTCAACATTGGTGCATTCTGTTGGTGGCTGGGCTGCATTGATTGCTGTTTGGTTATTGGGCGCAAGAATTGGGAAATTCAAAAAAGATGGCACTATTGGTGCAATTCCGGGCCATAATATTCCTTTAGCAACCGCTGGAGTATTCATTTTATGGTTAGGCTGGTTTGGATTTAACGGCGGTTCAGTGCTTTCAGCCGATCCAGGTAAAACTTCTTTGGTTTTGGTGACTACTTGTTTAGCAGCGGCTTCTGGCGGTTTGGCAGCATTTTTAGTTTCTCTGCTTCGACACAAACAATATGATTTGTCTATGTTTTTAAATGGTTTGCTCGGCGGTTTGGTTGGGATTACAGCCGGAGCTGATATTATGAGTGTTACTGATGCCATTATTATTGGAAGTATTGCCGGAACCTTGATTGTTTTGGGTGTTGGATTTGTTGACAGATTAAAACTGGATGATCCCGTTGGCGCTATTGCCGTTCATTTAATATGTGGAATTTGGGGAACATTGGCTGTGGGAATTTTTGGAGAAATGGCAGGTTGGGAACAATTGGGAAAACAAGCCATAGGCATAGTTGCTATTGGTGCATTTTGTATCATCGCTTCCTTTACAATTTTAAGTATTTTAAAGAAAACAATTGGTATTCGGGTTTCCGAAGAAGAAGAACAAGAAGGATTGGATATTCACGAACATGGAATGGATGCTTACCCTGATTTTCGTTTAAACCAACATTAATAAGTTTGAAAATGAGTGGCTTATGGTATTAAGCCACTTAATTTCCCTGTAATTTATAAAAATTTCGATTGGATGGTATTTCACTCAATAGGAAAAGTATTGCCAAAATTGATTACTAACAATTAAACAAAAAAAGATGAAAACAATTAAAAGAACAGTATTATTATTTATACCGAAGAAATTAATTGGATTAAGAAAGGGAAAAGTAGAAATTGATGGTTTGGATTTTAATTTACATGGACTAGAAGAAGATCTTTATTTCCGTTCAAATCGACATTAATAAGTTTAAGAAGAAGTGTTAGGTTATTGATAACTGTAACTTAAATTTCTTTTTTTATAGAATTTGAATGAAGCAAATTTTCGCTTAATAGGATAAGTATTACCAAAAATGATTACTAACAATAAAACAAAAAAAGATGAAAACAATTAAAAGAACTTTATTATTGCTGATTGCCATAAGCTCATTAAGTACCGTAAATGCCCAAGAAGAACCAAAAACCAAATTTGATGTTGGCGTAGATTTTGCCAGCCGATATGTGTGGAGAGGTCTTGAATTTTCAGATTCGCCGGCAGTACAGCCTTATGCCGAATTAACATCGGGCAATTTTACGCTTGGTGCTTGGGCTTCTTATGAAACTGGCGGACAAGTGGTTGGGCAGGAATTGGATTTGTATGCCAGTTATGCTTTTGGACCAGTTTCCTTAGGATTTATAGATTATGCATTTCCTGTTGATGGTGCATCGGATGGGTATTTCAAGATGCAAAATCACGTTGGGGAAGCTACATTGAGCTTTGACGGTGTTGAAAAATTTCCGCTTACATTCTTTTTAGGGGTTAATGTTTACAATGATGATAACAATTCAGTTTATACTGAATTGGGTTATCCTTTCAAAGTTGGAGAAACTGAATTAAAAGCTTTTGTTGGGGCAGGAAATGAAATATACACCACAGATGCGGAATATAAAGTTTCCAACTTCGGACTTTCGGCAGCGAAAGCCATAAAAATTACAGACGCATTTAGTTTAGGCGTATCTGTATCAGCCATTTTTAATCCTGATACAGATGATGCTTACTTGGTATTTGTGATTTCTTTATAAGAATAGTTATTGGTTAATTATTATATTAGGTTTGGCCTGTCCAGTTTGTACGATTACTGGGCAGGTTTTTTATTTATATGCTTTTACGCCCACTGGAATAGCGATGGGTACATTATTTTCTGATGGTGGAATTGGACATGAAAAGGTATGATTGTAAGCACAATACGGATTGTATGCTTTGTTGAAGTCAATACGAATTGTTTTGCTTCCTTCCTTTGGAATTTCTAAATCCAAATACCGTCCGCCTCCATAAGTTGTGGTTCCGTTTGTGGCATCGTTAAAAGGCAAGAACAAATGCTCGGCATATTCAACAGTGGTCATTAATTGCTGGTTTTGAAAAATACTCAGTTCTATTTTTTTTCCATCCAACGTAAAACGGGCAATGCCATATTTTCTGTACAATGGTAAACGATCAGTAGTTGTTGGCATTTCAAAGACAGGCGTATTTGGCGTCAATTCAAAATCGGCTTTAATATTGTATTTTTCATCAATATCAAAAAATTCCAATGCTTTAAATGTTTTAATATCTTCTTCAGTTAATGGTGATTTGGTAGCATCTGCAAACTCAATATTTAACTCATATTGAAATAACTTGATTTCATCATTATGAGTTGACTCTTTTTTCGCGCAGCTAAAAAAAACAATAACGGTAAGTACAATTAGGAAATATTTCATCTGTTTAAATTTTATTTTTTAGCTGTAACAGCTGCTACCTGTCCGGTAGGCAGGTTCGCCATTAATAATTCCTTTATGTGTCAAAATTTGTAATGCTCGTTTCATATTAAAAAATTTATGTCCAAAAATACAGAATATTGTGTCAAAAAAAGTACTTAGAGCGCCTAAAGTTTGATTGCCTAAAGTTAAACAACAGATTAAAAAGGTACTTTTTTGAACTAAAATATCAAGACTTTTTGGATATATTATTTATAGAAATTAAAAATCTTATGTGAAGCAAATTTTTGTAATTTTGAACAAAATAGCAAGCGCATCATGAAAATTTAAGTTTTTTCATGGGTTGAATCCGACTTTAGGTCGGGTTTTTAGTTTTGAAATTTGGGTAAAATGGTATGATTTTTTAAATGACAGAAGCAAAAGAAGTGGATTTGAAATATGAATTATCAATTTTTCATTTAAAGTGCGTTAGGGATTGAACGGCATGTTTGAGCACTTTTTTAGTTGTTTTTCACAACTAAAAAATGCGAGTAGAAAAAGCCCGACCCAAAGGGGAACGCCCACCGAAATGACGGGCAGACCCAAATTTTAAAATTAATGATTGTTGCTGTTGTAAATATTGTAAAGAAAAAAAATGTTAAAAAGAACATTCAATAGTTACCGAGATTCGTTTAGCGGCTTGGCAAAAGAAGTTTGGTGGTTGGCATTAATCACCTTTATAAACAGGGCGGGAACCATGGTAATTCCGTTTTTATCTTTGTATTTAACCGAAGATATGAACTTAACATTGAGCGAGGTTGGATGGATTATGACTTGCTTTGGATTGGGTTCGTTGTTGGGTTCTTATTTAGGCGGAAAACTGTCGGACAAAATTGGTTTTTATCGCGTGATGTTTTTCAGCTTATTGATCACGGGTTTTTCGTTTATTGCTTTACAATTTGTGCATACATTTTTAGGTTTCGCCATTTGCATTTTTATCACCATGGTTTTTGCCGACGCCTTTAGACCAGCCATGTTTGTTTCCTTAAAAGCTTACAGCAAGCCTGAAAATCAGACAAGATCGTTAACATTGATTCGTTTGGCCATTAATTTGGGATTTTCTTTTGGACCATTTTTTGGCGGATTGATTATTGCCGTGATTAGCTATTCTGGACTTTTTTGGGTCGATGGCATTACGTGTATAGCCGCTATTGTGGTGATGAAAGTGGTGCTGAAAGAAAAAAAGATTCGGGTTGACAAATCTAATTTTGTTATTGAAAAGGAAAATAAAATAGCTTCAGTTTATAAAGACCGGCCTTATTGGTTATTTCTACTAATTATATTTTTAATGGGCTTTGTATTTTTACAATTATTTACCACAATGCCTTTGTTTTACAAAGAAGTTCACAGAATGACGGAAGTTCAGATTGGATTGTTGATGTCGGTAAACGGATTTTTAATTTTTTTGTTCGAAATGCCTTTAATTCACTATATAGAAAAAAAATTACTGGATCGCATGAAAATAATTACATGGAGTTTGGGGTTATTGGCAATGAGTTATGTGATTTTGAACACAACATCTTGGGGTGGTATTTTGATTGTGGGTATGTTGTTAATTACTTTAGGAGAAATGTTGGCGTTTCCTTTTACCAATAATTTTGCTATGAACAGGGCGCCTTCAGGAAATGAAGGCCGTTATTTGGCGTTGTATTCCATGGCGTTTTCCTGTGCGCATATTTTTAGTGCAAAAACCGGAATGGAAGTTATTTCCAGGTTCGGATTTATGGCCAACTGGTTTTTAATGGGCGGATTGGGTTTGCTGGCAGTGTTGCTGATGCTTTGGCTACGGAAAATATTGGATTCAGAAAGAGTGATTGCAATTAATAATGAATAATTAATA
Source organism: Gelidibacter sp. (assembly GCA_010906935.1). GTDB lineage: Bacteria > Bacteroidota > Bacteroidia > Flavobacteriales > Flavobacteriaceae > Lutibacter. The sequence goes on along the minus strand of JAAFHC010000027.1, from coordinate 276 downwards.
AAAACCGGTCAACACTAATCAGGGAAGCTCACATGATGTATTGTTGTCTTGAAGCCAAATATAATCCAAACTTCCAACTTCCAACTTCGGTCTTCGGTCTTCGGTCTTCCGTCTTCTTTATCCTTTTGTCTTTTTTATTACTTCCAGTACTTTTTTGCTGTCGTCCGCAGCATTCACTTCGACATTTTTGTATATGATTTTCCTGTTTTTGTCTAAGACGAAAGTCCAACGTGATGCGGTAATTCCTCTCACCAATAAAAAATTTTCGCCAGCTAT
>JAAFHC010000240.1 GCA_010906935.1 Gelidibacter sp. | reverse complement strand
GGTGTAACCCGAATGGTTTTATGGGAAGAGTACATCCAATCTTATCCCAATGGCTACGGATACAGCCAGTTTTGTTATCACCTTCATCAATATCTTAACAATCAAAAGCCATCAATGGTTTTAAGCCACAATCCCGGTGAGAAGCTCTACATTGATTATGCAGGCAAAAAGCTCTCCTATGTGGATAGAGATACTGGAGAGATTATAGTTGTCCAGGTTTTTGTGGCTTGCCTTCCCTATTCGGATTATTGCTTTGCAATGGCTGTCAAAAGTCAGAGTATCGGAGATTTTATATATGCCTTAAACTGCTGTCTGCAAGATTTAGGGGGAGTTCCGCAAACCTTAGTTCCAGACAACTTAAAAGCGGCGGTAATAAAAACCAGCCCTTATGAACCTGACGTAAATCGTGTATTAGAAGATTTTTCAAACCACTACGCAACAACGGTAACGCCTGCACGCCCGAGAAAACCAAAGGACAAGGCTTTGGTGGAAAACCAGGTAAAACTTATCTACAGCCGGGTATATGCCAAAATACGCAATCAAATTTTCTTTGATTTACCTTCCTTGAACAAGGCTATTAAAGAAAAAATAAAGGCACACAACCAAACCCGTATGCAACAAAAGGACTATTGCAGGGAGGAAAAGTTTTTGTCTGATGAAAAACATGCGCTGCAACAACTGCCTGCCTCCACTTTTGAGATCAAGTATTACCGCAGCCATAAAGTGGCTAAAAACAACCATATCTACCTTGGGGAAGACAAACATTATTACAGTGTTCCGTATGCTTATATGGGCGTTCAGGTAAAGGTAATCTACACCCATAGCACGGTTAAGATTTATAGCGATACAAAGTGTATTGCCATCCATCCCAGAAGTTATAAAAAAGGAGGCTACTCTACGCAAAAAGAACATTTATGTTCCCACCATCAGCACTACAGTCAGCGCAGCCCAACCTACTATCTTCAAAAATCGTACAGGCACTCCGAAACGCTGTATCGCTATATGGAAGCCATTTTTAAACAGGACAAGTATCCGGAACAGCTCTACAGAACCTGTGATGGTATCTTGAATTTAGCCAGAAAAACCAATCCGCAGGCCTTTACGAAAGCTTGCCAAATAGCCTTGGAAAACACTAATTATTCTTATCAGTTTTTAAAACAAATCTTAGAAAACAGAATGACGGGGAATATGGAGCAAACCCAGGTAAAATCATTGCCAAAACACCCCAATATACGAGGTGCCGAATCTTACAAATAATAAGTTTAACCATTAAATTACAAAAACATGAACACCATTGAAAATCAGTTAAGACAATTACGCTTACAAGGAATGCTCAGCACTTGGACAGCTATGAGAGAAACCCGACAACACTATCAACTAGACTTTGAACAAGGCCTTGAAATGCTTCTTCAGGCGGAAGATCAAGATCGAACCAACCGTCGTTTTGAGAGGCTTCAAAAAAGCGCCAAGTTCAGGTATCAAGCCACCATAGAGGAACTAAGCCTAGACACTTCAAGAGGCATCAACACCTCTCAGATTACAGACTTAACCACCGGGAATTATCTAAAAAAAGGAGAGTCTGTCCTAATCACCGGATCTACAGGGTGCGGAAAAAGTTTTTTGGCCTCGGCACTCGGACACCAAGCTTGCTCCCAGGGAAATAAGGTTTTATACTTCAACACGCAAAAGCTTTTAATGCAAACCAAAATGAGCAGAATTGACGGAAGCTTTTTGAAACTCTTTGAAAAACTGGGTAAAGCAAACCTTCTAATTTTAGATGACTTTGGACTGTCGCATTTAGACAAGCAACAGCAAATGGATTTAATGGAAATTATTGAAGACAGGCACAACGTTTCTTCAACCATTATAGCAAGTCAATTACCTGTTGGAAGTTGGTATGAAGTTATTGGGGAAGCAACAATTGCAGACGCAATTTTAGACAGGTTGGTACATACCTCACACCGCATAGAATTGAAAGGAGAAAGTTTAAGAAAAAAACTGTAATTTTGTCACTATCTTATCTTTTAAGACTAAAATCAACAGGGGGGTCAATATGACCGGAATGGGGGGTCAGTATCACCGGAATATCCAAAAATAATGGATTCTGTATGATACCCATTTATTTCAATTGTATGATTTCTTTTTTCAATTAGTTTTATAAAGGCATCCATAAAACATAGAGCTTTAAAAACACTGCTTTTCGCTACTTCAATATTGACTATATTTTGAGAGGTATACCTAATGTGTTCTTTTAAACATCCAACCATTTGGATGCTTATAGTTTTTTAAGTCTGCTTTAGCAGCTTTAATTAAAGGATGTGGTTTTATTAGTTTTTCAGGAGTTTTTACTGGTTGGTAGTTGATACTTGGTTTCAATTTCTTTTTTTAAACGGTAAAAAGCTGTTTGAAAATGTTCTTCAATAATTACATTTTCATCCCGAATTGCTAATTGGATTTCTTGTTT
>JAAFHC010000026.1 GCA_010906935.1 Gelidibacter sp. | reverse complement strand
TTGTCATTAGAAATCGCTGAAAAAGTGATGAGAAGTGAATTATCTGACAAAAACAAGCAAATTAAACTTGTTGAAGACATGTTAAAAGAAGTAAAGCTATAAGAATTAATTTCAAATGAACGGATCCAGAGCGGCAATAAGATATGCAAAGGCAATACTAAGTTTTGCACTTGAACAACAAAAAGAAGTTGAAGTGAACAATGACATGTTGCTTGTTGCAAAGACAATTCAAGACAGTAAAGAGTTACAGTTATTGCTTAACAGCCCAGTGTTGAAAACTGAATTAAAAAAATCAGCTTTAAAAGAAATTTTTGCGAGCAAAACCAGTGCTTTAACTATTGGCTTAATCAATCTTTTAATAGACAACAAACGTTTGCCAATTTTAGGTGAGGTCGCAAAAAAATATACGGTGATTTATGATTCATTGAAAGGAATAGAAGTCGCAACAGTAACCACAGCAGTTCCTTTAACAGAAGAATTAAATCAACAGGTTTTAAGAAAAGTAATCGAAATTACAGGGAAACAAGCAACTATTAAGAGTGTTATAAATCCTGATATTATTGGCGGATTTATTCTTCGTGTTGGCGATATTCAATATGACGCAAGTGTGTCCAATAAATTACAGGTCTTAAAAAGACAGTTTGAAAACGAAAGTTTTAGTTCATAATTACAATATAAAAAGAATTTAGTTTTAAAAAATATACATAATGGCATCAATAAAACCAGCTGAAGTATCAGCAATTTTAAAACAACAATTGGCAGGATTTGAAGCATCTGCTTCATTAGACGAAGTTGGAACCGTATTGCAAGTGGGTGACGGTATTGCACGCGTTTACGGACTCGCAAATGTGCAATATGGCGAGCTAGTTGAATTTGAAGATGGAATGGAAGGAATGGTACTGAACCTGGAAGAAGACAATGTTGGGGTTGTATTATTGGGTCATTCAAGAGCAATTAAAGAGGGATCTATTGTAAAACGTACCGAAAGAATTGCTTCATTAAAAGTGGGTGAAGGAATTGTTGGTCGTGTTGTAAATACCTTAGGAAATCCTATTGACGGTAAAGGACCAATTCAAGGTGAAACTTTTGAAATGCCTTTAGAGCGCAAAGCTCCTGGCGTTATTTACCGTGAGCCTGTGACCGAACCATTACAAACAGGAATTAAAGCAATTGACGCTATGATCCCAGTTGGTAGAGGACAACGTGAGCTTATTATTGGCGACCGTCAAACCGGAAAATCAACCGTGGCAATTGACACCATTATCAATCAAAAAGAATTTTATGATGCCGGCGTTCCCGTGTATTGTATTTATGTTGCCATTGGCCAAAAAGGATCAACGGTAGCAAATATTCATAGTTTATTTGAAGAAAAAGGCGCAATGGCTTACACCACAATTGTGGCTGCAAACGCTTCTGACCCTGCTTCTATGCAGGTATATGCTCCAATGGCAGGTGCTGCAATTGGGGAATATTTTAGAGATACAGGTCGTCCTGCATTAATTGTTTATGATGATTTATCTAAACAAGCAGTTGCTTACCGAGAAATTTCTTTATTGTTACGTCGCCCACCGGGACGTGAAGCATACCCAGGAGATGTATTTTATTTACACTCTCGTTTATTGGAACGTGCCGCAAAAGTAATCAACAACGATATTATTGCAGCGCAAATGAATGATGTACCACCTTCATTGGTTGGAAAAATAAAAGGTGGTGGATCTTTAACAGCTTTACCAATTATTGAAACACAAGCAGGTGACGTATCGGCATATATTCCAACAAATGTGATTTCTATTACCGACGGACAAATTTTCTTGGAGTCCGATTTGTTTAACTCAGGTGTTCGTCCGGCCATTAACGTAGGTATTTCAGTATCTCGTGTAGGAGGAAATGCGCAAATTAAATCGATGAAAAAGGTAGCTGGAACTTTAAAATTAGACCAGGCACAATACCGTGAATTGGAAGCGTTTGCAAAGTTTGGATCTGATTTAGATGCAGCCACCATGAATGTTATTGAAAAAGGTAAACGCAACGTTGAGATTTTAAAACAAAATCAGAGTGATCCGTTTAAAGTTGAAGACCAAATCGCCATTATTTATGCGGGTTCTAAAAACTTATTGAGAGCGGTTCCTGTTGAAAAAGTAAAGGAATTTGAGCGTGATTTTCTTGCTTACTTAAATGCAAAACACAGAGATGCTCTGGATTTGTTAAAAGCAGGTAAATTAACGGATGAGGTTATTGATACATTAACCATTGCCGCAAAAGAAATTTCAGCTAAATACGTTTAATCCCCTCCTAACCTCCCCAAAAAGGAGGAAAAAGGAATTTTAATAACAATAAAATAAAGTTCTTTCCTTTGGAAAGGATTTAGGATAGGAAAAAATGGCAAACTTAAAAGAAATACGAAACAGAATTACATCCATTGGTTCAACCATGCAAATTACCAGTGCCATGAAAATGGTATCTGCGGCAAAGTTGAAAAAAGCACAAGATGCAATTACACAAATGCGTCCGTATGCCAATAAGTTGACGGAACTTTTACAAAGTTTAAGCGCTACTTTAGAAGATGATATTGAAAATGTTTATGCTGAACAAAGAATAGTTTCAAAAGTGTTGATTGTTGCAATTACTTCAAACAGAGGTTTGTGTGGCGGATTTAACTCTGCTGTTATTAAAGGCGCGGTAAAACATATTGAAGACAATTACCAAGGAAAACAGGTTGATATTTTCTCTATAGGAAAGAAAGGATATGATATTTTATCGAAGAATTTTACCGTTATCGAAAAACATAACGAAATATACGACGATTTAACCTTCAATAATGTTGCGGTAATTGCCGAGAACATTATGGATTTGTTTGCGAAGGGTAAATATGATAAAATTGAATTGGTTTACAACCGTTTTAAAAATGCAGCAACTCAAATATTAACTTATGAGCAATTTTTACCGGTTGAACTTGTTGAAGTTGAAGGTAAAATGAATGTAAGCACCGATTATATTTTTGAACCAAACAAGGCTGAAATTATATTGCAATTAATACCGAAATCGTTAAAAACACAGTTATATAAAGCAATTAGAGATTCTTATGCTTCAGAACATGGTGCTCGTATGACAGCAATGCATAAAGCAACAGATAACGCTACGGAATTAAGGGATGAGTTGAGATTAACGTATAACAAAGCCCGTCAAGCCGCCATCACCAACGAGATTTTAGAAATTGTTGGAGGCGCGGAAGCCCTTAACAATTAGGCGGAGCGATAGCGGAGTCAAATTATTAAGTAGCGAAGCTTTGAACAATTAGGCGGAGCGATAGCGGAGCCAAATTATTAAGTTAGCGAAGCTTTAAATAATTAGGATTATTTCTAAAAAAATCAGCAAATAAAAAATATAAAAAAAAGAGTTTGTCCACTTAAGATAAACTCTTTTTTTAGTTTGGCATGCAATTTGCAAACTCACTATAAAACAAACCAATTATGAAAAAATATTTAGGCATCGGATTGATTACTTTAGTAAGTATTGCACTTTTTGGTTGTGGCGCTTCTAAAGCAAAAGCGCAGAACGAACATCCTTTTAAGGTTTTGGAAGCCACTTATGTAAACAGTGTTGGTGAACAACCTGATTTGGTTGAAACTACTATTAAAATCTCCATCAATAATAAGGAAATTCAGTTGGACAGTGTGTATTTTAGAAATAGTGGCACGCCATTAAAGCGATTGGAAAGTATTGAAAATTCCATTTTTACTGCAAGTTTTATAACTTCAACAACACTGCACGACTATATTTTAGATAGCGATCCCAAACAGGAATTTGGAAATAAACCTCCGGTTTCCAAAGCAAAATTACCTTTTGAACTTATAGGTAATGAAGCGGTTGTGAGTTATTTTTATAAGGACAAAATTAATTATTACAAAATTTCAGAAGTAAAGGAGGAATAAAGTCAGAAGACCGAAGTCCGGAGCTGGAAAGTTGGAAATTGGGAGTCCGAAGACCGAATTTTTTGACCGTACTAATCCTTTGACTGCACGACAAAATATTTATCGATTACAAGCTGTCTTCTTCATAAACCAAACCAATCTCTTTTCTAACAGCATCCAATAAAGTAATGAGTTCTAGGCTGTTTTGGTGTGACCATAAAGGGCTTTCAGAAAGATTCTTTTGCAATGAGTCATTGCATTCAATAATTTGATGGACAAATCCGGTTCCCATAAGCGGCAATAAAAATATCTCTTCATCTTTGCCTTTAACCAAAGAAAAGGAACTTGCTTCATTCCAAGGGCTGTCGATAATAATTTCACCTAAAGTCCCGCTTATTTTTGCTATTCTTTTAGAGTTTGAATTAAAGCTGCTAAAAAGTACCGCCTGCGCATTTTTATAATCAAAAATAATGGATACTTGTGAATCGGCACCCGATTCAAAAAAATGGGCCTTGGCAATAATTTTGTCGGGTATTCCTAAGATTAAATAAGCCAAAAATATGGGATAAATACCAATATCGAGTATTGATCCGCCACCTAATTCCTTGTCGTAAATGCGTTGTATTGAAGGATGAGCCTTGAAAGAAAAATCGGCATTTAGATACTTTATTTCACCAATTTCTCCATTCTCAACAGTGGTTTTTATTTTTTTTATGGCCGGTAAAAAACGAGTCCAAAGCGCTTCCATTAAAAATGTATTGTTTTTTTTGGAGGCTTCAATCATATTAAAAACCTGTTGTTTATTCATGGCAAAAGGCTTTTCGCATAACACCCCTTTTTTATGTTGCAGGGCTAAAATTGAAAGTTTTGCATGACTGTTGTGTGGCGTTGCGATGTACACAATATCAACAAGTTTATCTTGCAACAATGCTTCATAGGAGCCATAAAACTTTTTTGAATGGTAACTTGCAGCAAACGCTTCTGCTTTAGCCAAATCTCTTGATGCAACAGCTTCTAATTCAGCAGTATCCAATAACACTAAATTGTTCGCAAATTTTTGGGCGATTTTACCCAATCCAATAATTCCCCATTTAATTTTTGTGCTCAAAGTATTAAAATTTAGACGATTAAAATCGATATAAATGTACTTAAATTTTATTTGGCACAGAATTTGAAACTCAAATAAAACAACACAAAACACCGAATGATTATGAAGACAATAAAATTACTTTTAGGAATGCTGGTTATAGGAATGTCGTTTTCTTCCTGTATTGTTGACAACACTATTGATGAACCTTATTATGTTTCACTTGAAGAAGTTGTTACGGCAAATGATTTGTGGTACATAGATTACAATAATACCACTGGAACTGGAGATGTGCCATTTTTATCGAAAGCCTTCACCATCTCATTTATAAACGGAAAAGTTTATGCCAATAACAATTTGGTTGGAATTGGATCTGTTGGAAATGGATACGGCATTCAAATTGGATTTTACGATACTTTTGATGAAAGTTTAAAAATAAATCACAATTTAGATGGATATTATAATTTTGACGTCATTCAATTATCGGTAAACAATATAAAATTACGAGATAATTATAATAATGTTACCTATAATTTATTGGGATATCAAAAATCTACTTTTGATTATGACCAAGTTTTTTATGACAATATTGAATATTTTTTACAGGAATATCAAGCTTGGGAAAAAACCTATACAAGCGTTGCTGGCGCTGTAAATGAATTTGATTATGAGAATTTTTTACAGTTTACCCCAGAAAATTTAACAACATTTTATTCTTCTCAAGATAATGTTGGCACAACTCTTGCAAATATATATTGGGATTTCGTAGGATATTATACGGTGGCCAATGTGCAAGGATATGACAATCTAAAAATTTTAACATTAGATTATGATTCTTCAGGCAATGAAAAGTTTGAGTTGACCGTTATTAATGATGGAAAGATTAGTTTGTATCACATAGCTTCTGGCACAACATATGAGTTTACCGGAAGGGGTTACATACAATACTTAAAACCAAGTTCAAGTTTGGCAAAAAGCGCCACAAGCGATCAAGGCAGAGCGAGAACAAAAGTATTTAGAGAAACAGAAATTAGAAGAAATTTAAAATAAAGTTTGGTTAGTTGATTTTTGGTTGGTTATTTATAACCAATTGAGTTAGCCGCTCCCTCATCGGGGCGGCTTTTTTTTGTACCTTTATGGTTTGAAAAAAAACACAAATGAACCACAAAACAGCATTTATTACAGGAGCAACGTCAGGAATAGGAAAAGCAACCGCGCAACTTTTTGCAAAAAACAAAATAAGGTTGGTACTCTGTGGCAGACGCGTTGATAAGCTTGCGCAATTAAAACAAGAACTTGATCAATTTACAGAGGTTACAACCCTACAATTTGATGTTAGCAATAGAGAAGAAGTTTTTAATGCCATTGCGTCACTGCCAAAAGAATTCAAAAAAATTGATATTCTGATAAATAACGCAGGAAATGCTCATGGCTTAAGTGCTATTCAGGATGGAAATATGGACGATTGGGACGCGATGATTGATATCAACGTGAAAGGATTGTTGTATGTTTCAAAAGCAATACTTCCCCAAATGGTGGAACGAAATGACGGTTTTGTGGTGAACATAGGCTCCATTGCCGGCAAAGAAGTATATCCTAACGGAAATGTGTATTGCGCTTCAAAATTCGCTGTAAACGCTTTAAATAAAGCAATGCGGATGGATTTAAACAAACACAATATTCGTGTTTCGGCGATTCACCCTGGCGCTGTGGAAACCGAGTTTTCGGAAGTGCGTTTTAAAGGCGATAAAGAAAAAGCAAAAAACGTGTATAAGGGATTTAAAGCCCTTCAGCCGGAAGACATTGCCGATATTATTTACTTTGTGGTAACGCGACCTTACCACGTTAACATAGAAGATTTAATGGTGTATCCAACAGCCCAGGCAAGCGCCACTATTTTGAACCGAGAATGAGGTAAAAGCAATGATTAACAAGCGACTTTTGATAAAAAATTTGTTGGCCCACAACGATGAAAATAGCTTTTACGACAAGAAGCTGAAAATTTCATTGGAACACAAGGAGGGAAAAGCAAAATTTCTTAAAATCGTTTGCGCCCTGGCAAATTCAAATCCGGAAAACAATTCGTATATCGTAATTGGCGTTGATGATCAATTCAATAAAATTGAAGGTGTCGACTTTTTTGACGACAGCAAGATTCAAAATTTAATGAACTCTTACTTTAACAATCCGCCAAAAATTCAATATGAAAACATTCCTTTTCCACGATTGCCAAGGCATAAAGTTGTTGGTTTGGTCACCATTCATCCTTCAAAGAAAATTGCCTCGTTGAAAAAAAATATTTGGAAATACGTTAATGAAACCATTTTTTACAGAAGAGGAAGCAATTCTTTGTATACTTTAGATACTTTTGAAATCACAGAATCCAACAAAACGATTGTTGAAGCCATAGAAAAAAACGCCAGCAACAATATTCAGCTCACTTTAGATGGCGTTTTTGATTTTATTAACAGGCATAAAAAAGCGTACCACCCAACCTACAATGTTTTTAATGAGCAGATTGTGCTTTGTTGGGCCGGCGAAAAAAGAGTGGTGAAAGGCGCAACTTTTTATTCACGCGTTGATATTGAATTGATTAACGATCAAGTTCGGTTGTTTTATTCAGCTTTAGATGATGTTAAAATTGAATTTGACAAAAACTCATTTAGAATTACCGAGTTTGTTTATTTAGGACTGAAAAAATCCTTCGATTACTATCCTTTGGAAAAAACCGTAATTCATTTCAAGGAAAATGGAAAATATAATATCGTGAGTGAATTGTTGTTTGATCCGCCACAATTTGATAAAAAATTATTGCATCACGTATTTAACAGTTGCAATGCCATTTTAGAAAAACTAAAAAAGAACTTGCCACTAACGGAAATTGAATTGGCAGATGTTCATGAAATTCCCACTTATTATTTAATTTGTGTTTTAAATAAAATTCCGAATGCCTATGTAAAGCTGAAAGAATCTGAGTTATTTCTTAAAAATTTGGAAGACAAAACCGGATACATCAAATACAAAGAAGCGGTTAGAATCCTTAGAAAAGTGAAGTATAACTAAAGTTTCAAGCCTCTAAAATGTTTTTAACTATTGTCAAATTTTTCAACCCTTTAATTTTTTGAACAATTCCAGCGCATAACCATCGGTTAAACTTGCCACATAACCGCAAATGGATAAAATTCTTAAATAAAGGTTTTCTTTTGGTTCTAGCAGACTTTCAGGAAGCAAGTTTAAAATTAATCTGTCGTAATTTGTCAATGAATTTTCAAATTTTCGATTGCTTGCTGAAACAAAAACATCAAGTAACGTGGCAATTACGTTATATCCAACCAATTCTTTTTCAATGACTTCACGGCTTTTATAAATTTTTTCGACGCTTAGTTTAATGATGTCATTTATTTGAGCTTCATAAATACATTTATCCAATAAGGAGTATTGAAATTCACCTTTTAAAATAGCTTTTTCCTGTTTTAAAAAAACATTGGCGGCTTCATTAATCAGGTTTCCGATAGCCAAGGCTCGGAGGTAACTTAAACGGTCTTTTTTAAATTGTAATTGATGGTATTTTTTGGTATCAATAGTGTCTTTCACCAGTTTTATCAAATATTCAAGTGCAAAATCTTCTTCAATTAATCCTAAATTGATGCCATCTTCAAAATCGATGATGGTATAACAAATATCATCGGCAGCTTCAACCAAATAGGCCAAAGGATGTCGGTGATAACTTGAATTTCCGTTTTTTGAAGCAAGTCCTAATTCTTGGGCAACATCTTCAAAACAAGAAACTTCAGATTGAAAAATTCCATATTTTTTATCGGCTACATGAGTTGATGGTTTTTTAGGCAAAGATTCTTTCGGATATTTTATAAAAGTGCCCAAAGTGGCGTAAGACAGTCGCAAACCGCCTTCCATCCCGGCTTTACTTTCGGTTAAAATTCTGAAACCATTGGCATTTCCTTCAAAATCCACCAAATCTTGCCATTGTTTTTTGGTAAGATGTGCCTCATATTGTTGTCCGTTTCCATGTTTAAAATATTCACCAATGGCTTTTTCTCCGCTATGGCCAAAGGGTGGATTTCCAATATCATGCGCCAAAGCCGCTGTGGCTACAATCGCGCCAAAATCGTTCATGGTGTATCCTTGTTCCACCAAATCCGAATGGTTTTTGAGCACTTGTTCTCCAACTTTTCTGCCTAAAGAACGCGCCACAACGCTCACTTCCAAGCTGTGGGTTAAACGCGTATGTACAAAATCGGTTTTTGAAAGTGGCACCACCTGCGTTTTATCCTGCAAACTTCTGAAGGAATCTGAAAAAATTATTCGGTCATAATCCACTTCAAAACCCAATCGGGTTTCGTCTTGGTTTTTGCGCGGTCGTATTTGTGTATCACTAAATCTTTTGAGCGATAATAATTGGCTCCAGTTCATGCCCATTGTAAAATATTTTTGTGCAAGATACTTAATAATTTATATTTTTTTGAAGGCTTCTTTTGGGTAATCTTAACGTTTAGGTTATAAAACAATAAACTAGGATTAACCATTAATTAACATTGGGTGGCTTAATTTGTAATTCATAAAATAAATAACAACGCAATGCGATTATTGGTTACAGCACTTTTAATTTTTACAAACACTTTTTTATACAGCCAATCTTTTGAAGTTAGCTCTTTCTTTGCTGATTCACCTAAAAACGGAAAAATTGAAGGTATAGTTTTAGACAATGAAGTCAACAATGAACCATTGGCATTTGCAACTATTTCAGTTAAAAATACCGATTTTGAAACAAATTCAGATTTAAACGGTATTTTTTCATTCAACTTAAAACCTGGTAAATATACTTTGGAAGTACAGTTTTTGGGCTATGCAACCATTGAATTACGCGACGTTGAGGTTGTTGCGGGCAATACGCTAGCCATTACGCAAAATTTAAAAGCGTTAAAGTTGAATACGGATATTTCACTGGCCAATTAATCGAATTTCTCTTAACATTAACTTTACCCTTCCATCACTTTTTTATAACTTCTAAGTAACCTTCTGTTTAACTCAATGCAATTTCTTTGCATCAAACATTAAACAAATAAATTAAACTAAAATTTTACTTATGAAAACTTTTTATTACTTAATTGTATCGATTTTTATTTTAAATTTTGCTTCAAGCTGTGGAAATGATAACGATTCTCCTTTAATTATAGACGAGGAAGTTCCAACTACACAAATCACGAAAGCTGGAATTATTAAAGCGAATGAAACTTGGACTGCCGATAAAATATATATTTTAGCAGGAAAAGTTGTTGTGGATGATGGGATTATCTTAACTATTGAAGCTGGAACAATTATAAAAGGGGCTGAAGGCCAAGGCTCATTGGCCTCTGCATTAATAGTTGACCAAGGTGGAAAATTAAACGCTGTTGGAACCGCTGCCAAACCAATTATTTTTACGTCTGTATTGGATAATATCCAAATCGGACAAAAAGCGGGAACCAATTTAACTATAGCCGACAACGGTTTGTGGGGCGGTGTAATTGTTCTTGGTAAAGCGCCAATTTCTGTAAGTGGTGATGTTGCCACAAAACAAATTGAAGGTATTCCTGCAACTGATTCATTTGGACAATATGGAGGAAATGTTGCCAACGATAATTCTGGAACTTATAAATACATCTCTATTAGACATGGTGGTATAACAATTGGTGCAGATAATGAAATTAATGGATTAACGCTTGGTGGTGTTGGTTCAGGAACTACTATTGACCATATTGAAATTGTTGCCAACCAAGACGATGCTATTGAAATTTTTGGAGGTAGCGTAAATGTGACCAATATACTTACTTGGGCACAAGGTGATGATGGTTTGGACTTTGACGAAGCTTGGTCTGGATCTATAAAAAATGCTTTAGTTATTTTAGGAGCGAACTCGGATAGTGCTATGGAATTAGACGGTCCTGCCGGTTCTGCTGCAACGGAAGCTGGTTATACTATTGAAAACGTAACACTTAAAGGTACTGGGACTTCAAGTAAATATGCCGATTTAAGAGACGGACTTATTGCAAATATGAAAAATGTGTTGGCTTACGGTTTTTCAGTAGACTCTAAAGTAAAAGTGAATGGCGCTGATTCTGTAACTGAACTGGCAAATGGCAGAATTACTTTTTCTAATTGGCAAGTTGTTTTACCTAGCGGTGCAACAATAGCTAATTTAATTACGGGAGCCAATGCTGGTGATGTAACAAAATTCACCAACAATGTAACTTCAATTGCTTCTCCAAGTGCAGCAACAGTTGGCGCAACTACTTCTGTATTTTCTTGGACATATGCATCTTCAAAAAGTGCCTACTAATATTAATTTAAATTTTTTTAAACGAAATGTCCATAAGCCAATTCAGGCTATGGGCATTTTGTTAATTCATATAATATTAAACTAAAATAAAAGAAATGTTAAAAAAGGGAATTCTTATAATTGTGTGTTTAATGATGGCTATGCAAGTGGTAAATGCACAAACAGGAAAAGTGACGGGAAAAATTTTGGATGGTGACTATAATGATGTGCTTGCTTTTGCGAATATTTCGGTAAAAGGCACAGAAAAAGGAACAACATCAGATTTTGAGGGTATTTATGCTTTGGAACTTAAAGAAGGTGATTATACTTTGGCTTTTTCATTTATTGGCTATGAATCAAAAGAAATAACGGAAGTAAATGTTAAAGCCAATGAAGTAATTACATTAAACATTACCTTAAATTCTTCCGTTTTGTTGAAGGAAGTGATGATAACTTCTTCAGCCAGACAAAATACAGAAGCATCTATATTATTTTATCAAAAGAAATCGGCAACTTTAATGGACGGTTTATCCATTGCGAGCATCAACAAAACCGGCGCCAGCAATATTGCTTCTGCAATAAAAAGCGTTCCGGGCGTTTCTGTTCAGGACGGAAAGTTTGTTTATGTGAGAGGTTTGGGAGATAGATACACAAAATCCATTTTAAATGGCATGGATATTCCAGGGCTAGATCCCGATAAAAATACCATTCAAATGAATATTTTTCCTACCAATATTTTAGAAAATATTCTCGTTATTAAGTCTGCTTCCGCCGATTTACCAGCTGATTTTACGGGTGGCGTTATTGATATCGTGACCAAAGATTTTCCAACACAGAAGCAAATGGAATTTTCTGTATCCGGAGGATTTAATCCCAATATGCACCTCAAAGATAATTATTTAACTTACAAAGGCAGCGAAACAGATTTTTTGGGATTTGATGACGGAACCAGAGATATTCCAATTTCAACCGCTCAAATTATCCCAAATCCGGCATCGGCAAGTAATAGAACTTTAGAGCCAATTACCCGCGCTTTTAATCCTACGCTGGCGACAGAAAATAAAACAAGTTTGCCCGATTTTAGCATTGGTTTTAATTATGGAAATCAGTTTGATGTGAATGATAATAAACTTGGTTTTATAGCTTCTGTTGATTACAAAAACACCACCACTTTTTATAAAGGTTTTGAAAACGGGATTTATCAAAAGCCTGAAGAAAGAGATGAATTTGAACTTCGATTTGACAGAAGACAAAGAGGAGATATTGGCACAAACAATGTTTTGGCTTCTGTTTTAACGGGTTTGTCTTACAAAACTTTAAAATCAAAATACAATCTTAATTTTTTACACATTCAAAATGGTGAAAGCAAGGCTGCTTTATTTGATCAAAAAACGGAAATATCAAATGCAATAGATGTTGTAAAAGACAACTTGGAATATACCGAACGCGCTATTACCAACGTGCTTTTATCGGGTAAAAACACCAGTGAAGATGCTTCGTTTATTACAGAATGGAAAATATCGCCAACCTATTCCAGAGTTTATGATAAAGATGTTAGATTGACAACGTTTATAAAATTGCCGGATGGTTTTACCATAAGTTCAGATGCTGGTTTTCCTAATAGAATTTGGAGAAATTTGGAAGAAATAAATGCGGTAGGGAAAATAGACTTTACAAAAAAATATAATCTTTTTACCAACAAGGCCGTATTTAAATTTGGAGGTTTGTACAGTTATAAACAGCGTGATTATTCGGTTTACAATTACGAAATAGCTTTTAGAAATATAAGTCCAACGGTATTTGGCGGAAATCCGGATGTCATATTGGCCAATGAAAATATATGGACACCATCCACCAATTCCGGTTCCTATATTCGTGGTAATTTTGAACCTGCAAACTCATTTGACGCCAATCAAAACACTGCGGCGGCTTATGTTTCCAATGAATTTAAAATTGGAGAAAAATTGAGAACAATTTTAGGGCTAAGAGCAGAGTATTTCACTACTTTCTTTACGGGCCAAAATAATTTAGGCAGTCAAATATATGATAATGAAAATACCCTTGAAGAAATGGACTTTTTTCCTTCTGCAAACATCATATATGAATACAACGACAATACAAATATTAGATTTTCCTATTCTAAAACTACAGCAAGACCAAGTTTTAAAGAACTTTCGGTGGTTCAAATTCCAGATTTACTTACAGGGGTAATTTTTCTTGGAAATATTGATCTAAAACCTTCATATATTGACAATCTTGATTTTAGATTTGAAGTTTATGGCAATCAGAACCAAATGCTAGCATTGAGCGGTTTTTATAAAAATTTCAAAGATCCTATTGAACTTGTTGCATTTTCTGTGATTGCGCCAAATCAATTTACACCTAGAAATTCACCATCCGCTGAAGTACTTGGTTTTGAGTTTGAAGGCAGAAAGAATTTTGGTTTTATGGCTGAAAGTTTAAAAGACCTAAGTTTAAATGTAAATGTTTCCGTCATTGGTTCTAAAATAAAAATGAATCAAGGGATAAATGAAGAATTTGATTCCAGAAAAACTTTCGCCAGAGATGGAGAAATTATTAAAGATACAAGAGAATTACAAGGGCAGTCACCATTTCTTATCAATGCCGGATTGAATTACAACAATACAACCTTTGGATTGGAAACAGGATTGTTTTACAATGTACAAGGAAAAACGTTGGAGGCTGTTGGTTTTGGGCAAAACCCTGATGTTTATGTACAGCCTTTCAATAGTTTAAATTTCAACTTTTCAAAAACGATGGGGAAGGACAGTAATTCATCCATAAGCCTTAAAGTGGATAATATTTTAAATGAAAAACGTCAAAGTTTGTATGATTCTTTTGGCGCGACAGGACAACCTTTCTCTTTAAGACAACCAGGAACCTCGTTTTCATTGGGATACAGTATTAGCTTATAAAAAAAGCTGGTGCGTAAAAACAAAAAGGCTGAAATTTAAATTTCAGCCTTTTTGTTTACAAAAGAGTACATTTATTTTTTAATTAATTTACCACCAATGCTTTTTCTTCAACATTGGTAATTTTATTTTCATTATAAGTTACAACAGTAATTTTGTCAGTTTTAATGTAAGTCCAAACACCCTCTTTTATGCCATTATTATAGGTGGCAATCGCTTTTTTGTTTCCTTGTAAATCATAGCTAATCCAAGTGTCATGCAGTTTGCCTTCTTTATTAAAATAGCCTTCTCGTTCAACAATGGCACTATTATCGGCAAAATAATAGGTTGCTTTTACCAAATCATTCTCCATTTTTTGATAGGTTACTTTTTGTTCTTGTGAAAATGCTGTTACACAAAACAACATAATTACTAATTTTAGGAATGTTTTCATGATTTATTTATTTAGTTCATTTTTTCTTCTTATCAAATTTATGGAATTAGCAATTTATTCACCTAAAGTTAACGTTAAGTTTACATTAAGTTTTTTTAAAATAATTTAAATAATTCATAATCAAGTAATTAAAAATAGAATAATTTACATCTAAAATTTTGTTTCTAATAAAACAGCTATTCTTAACCTAAAATTTACATTGATATTGTGTTTTTTCAAAAAAATTTAATAGAGATATTGATGCGGGTTTTCAAAGTATTTGTACTTTTGTTTAAAATCATTCTAAATAAGCATTTTGGGAACTACAGAAAATTCAGGTATTTTTAACTACGATTTTGATTGGAGCGCTTCAACCAAGAAAAAGTCGCACATTAAGATAAATGAAAATTGCTGTGAAAAATTCAAGAACAAAAGCAACAAGACTTGTAAAAAATGCCCAAATCGCGTGGTAGAGTAGCTTTATTTTAATATTTTTGCACTTCGTTTCAGAAACATAAAATGTCAAAATTTTCAAAAAAATTATTTCTTAAATTTTTAAAGTGGAGATATCATCATATCTCCAATAAACAATTCACCAATATAGCGAGCGCCATTATAGGATTGTTGGCCGGTTTGGGCGCCGTGGTTTTAAAAAACTTAACGCACTTCATACAAAATTTACTGGAAGGCGGATTTATTAAACAAATACATCAGGCATTTTACTTTATTTTCCCAATTCTGGGCTTTTTAATTGTATTGCTGATTATAAAATATGTGATACGAAAAAAAGTGGGACATGGAATTCCATCCACCTTATACGCTATTTCAAAATTAAAGGGAATTATGCCCAAACACCAAATGTGGGCGTCTTTAATTACGGCACCGCTCACCGTTGGTTTTGGAGGGTCTGTTGGACTGGAAGGTCCAACCGTTGCCACAGGTGCGGCTATTGGTTCTAATTTTGCCCGTTTTTTTCATTTAAATCAAACCACAAGAACCTTGCTTATTGGAGCCGCCGCTGCGGGTGCCATGTCATCAATATTTAAAGCGCCAATTGCCGCCATTGTTTTTGCGGTTGAAATTTTTAGTTTGGAACTCACGTTGGCTTCTATGATTCCACTGCTTCTGGCTTCGATTACAGCGGTGTTAACTTCCTATTTCTTTTTTGGGGATGATGTGTTGCTTCATTTTATCATACAGGATAAATTTGAACTAAACGATGTGTTGTTTTATGTTTTATTGGGCGTTGCCTGTGCAACAGCTTCCATTTATTTCAGCAAAATGTATTTTGCGATCAGCAATTTTTTTAAGAAATTCGAAAATCCCTATGTTCGATTGCTCATTGGAGGTCTCTCACTTGGCGTAATTGTTTATTTTATTCCAACACTTTTTGGGGAAGGTTATGAAACAATTAACAATATTTTGAGAGGAAATATTGGAAGCGTTGTTCAAAATAATATTTATCAGATACTCACAGACAACACCTATTTTATAATCCTATTTTTAATTTGTTTGATTGCATTTAAAGTGATTGCGACTTCGCTAACTTTTGGGGCAGGCGGTATTGGCGGTATTTTTGCGCCAACCTTATTTACGGGAAGTTTAACGGG
This sequence comes from Gelidibacter sp., assembly GCA_010906935.1. GTDB lineage: Bacteria > Bacteroidota > Bacteroidia > Flavobacteriales > Flavobacteriaceae > Lutibacter. The sequence goes on along the minus strand of JAAFHC010000026.1, from coordinate 5,835 downwards.
TTATGTTTTTGCGATGATGGTGAACGCCAGTAAAATGTTTAGCCACCAACTTTCTTTAACCAATTTTGCCATGGTTGGTATGGCCGGATTAATGGCTGGTATTTTACAAGCGCCTTTAACAGCGATATTTTTGATTGCTGAAATTACTGGTGGTTATGAGCTTTTTGTGCCGTTAATGATTGTGGCGCTGATTTCTTTTATCATCACCCAAAAATTTGTGCCGTATAACATTTATGCTTCCGAATTGGCGAAAAAAGGGCAGCTCGTTACACACGATAAAGATAAAAACGTGTTAATGATGCTCGATTTGGATAAATTGATTGAAAAGAATTTTGTGCTTCTTCATCCCGAAATGACCTTGGGTGAAGTGGTAAATAATGCCATTGCAAAATCGTCCCGAAATCATTTCCCTGTTGTAAATGAAGAAAATGATTATTTAGGAATATTGACCATCAACGATATCAGAAGCATTATGTTCGATAAAGATTTATATGATACGGTAAAAGTTGAAAGTTTGATGCATGCCGGATCCGATATTATTTATTATGAAAAAGATTCTGCCGAAGACATTTTAAATAAGTTTAAAAGGTGCGGCGCCTGGAATTTGGTGGTGTTTAAAGAAGGCAAATACTACGGATTTATCTCTAAATCGCGCTTGCTTACCGCTTACCGAAGAAAATTAATTGATGTAACTTCTTAGTAATTAAGCCATTTCAAAAAAAGGTATTTTGGGCGTTCCCGCTAAAAAGCGGTCGGGTCTTTTGTTCCAAACTTTTCTCGCTGAAAAAGCTCAAAAAGGTTTTCACTTCAGTCCCTAACGCAAATTGAATTAATAATGAATCCCGCATGTGCGGGACGACAATTTATAATTTATAGTTTTTTTAGCGCTTTTTATGAATTTTCTTTGCGGAAATTGTGGTTAAAAATCTTTATGCGTGTGTTAATTTTTATATTTTTTATCAACAAACCCAATCGCTTTATCTGGAAAATCGGTAAAAACGCCATCAACATTTGCTTCGTATAAAGCCACTTGCAACAAATCTTCAAACGAACTAAAATCACCCAATTGATCAGCTCTAAAAGTATAGGCGTGAACTTTTAAATGAAGTTTGTGAGCTTTTTCAACCAAATCAGAAATCAGCCAATTACCTTTTTTGTCCTTTCCTTTAATAATTTGCTTGTACCAAGGGCCAATTCCATCAGCATAAGCGGCAATTTCTTCCAATTTTTCATCGGTTTTAAATTCCATCAATTGCACCAAAAAAAGTTCGCTTTTTAATTCATTTCTTATTCGTTTTAATTCCTGGGCATCAAAACATTGTAAAATACAGGGATCGTTTTTAGTTTTGTAGCCGTAATTATTCAGTATTTCCAACACTATTTTGGAAATGTCTTTGCCTTCTTTTTGGTGAAACTCTGGGTCTTTAATTTCTGGATAAATCCCAATATTTTTTTCGGTGCTTTTGTTCAATTCCTGAATGAATTCAATTTCTTCCTGCAAAGAATGTAACTTAAAGGTTGAAGTAAATGCCGGAAACCGGTTTGGGAAAACAGCTTCATTAGTTTCAGGATCAAATCTTTCCGAAACATTTAATTGTTGCAATTCCTTAAAAGTAAAATCGATCACATAGTATTTCCCGTCGTTTCTTTTTTTCTTCGGAAATTTTAATGCAACATCGGTAACTGTTTCTAAATGAATATCATGAATTACAATAGGAACATCATCTTTGGTTAAAACAATATCTTGCTCCAAATAATCGGCACCCATGGCATAAGCCATTGCTTTTGCCGGCAAGGTATGTTCAGGCAAATATCCCGAAGCGCCTCTGTGCGCAATCACTATTTTTTTGTTTTTTTGATTTTTCACTTTTTGTTAGGGCTTATGCTTATTGCAAGATACGGGCAACATTAAAAATAGGATTAAAAAACGATATATTTACAATTTAATGGTTCATTAAATGTAAGGTTTTTTGTAGTTTTACGCATAATTATTTATACCATAAAAAGATGAAACGAGCATTACAAATTTTGATACACAGTAGAATGATTAATGGCGAACGGCATCTGTACCAATAAAAATAAAATATAAACAGATGAAATTTGTAATCATTTTTGTTTTTATACTTTCTTTAGGAATGCTGGGAACAGGTTTTTACCTAAAAAATTTAGGTGATGCCAACGGGGAAATTATGATTGGACTTGGGGTTTTGATGGTGGCTTTCATTTTAATGCCTTTATTTATTTACCATCGGTATAAAAGCAAAAAAATGACCGATTTCACCTTCGAAAAATTCAGAAAAGACCTGGAGGAGCGAAGTAAAAGCGATAAAAATTTTTAGTGATTAGTTCAAATTGCGCTTTTCTATAAAAAAACGTTTCAATAGTTTGCTGCATTCGTCTTCCAAAACACCGCCAACAACCACTGTTTTTGGATGTAGCGTGGTATTCATCGCTAAAAATCCTCTTTTTTCTTCCGATGCGCCATATACAATTCTTCCAATTTGGGTCCAATAACTTGCACCTGCACACATTTGGCAAGGTTCTAAAGTCACATACAACGTGCACTCTTTTAAGTATTTTCCACCTAAAAAATCGGCCGCAGCGGTAAAAGCCTGCATTTCGGCATGCGCGGTAACATCATTTAAAGTTTCAGTTAAATTGTGCGCACGGGCAATTATTTGGTTGTTCATCACAATAACCGCTCCAATAGGAACCTCATTTTTATCCAAAGCCATTTCCGCTTCCTGTAAAGCGCGTTTCATAAAATAAGTGTCGTCGAACGGATCCATCATGCATCAAAAGTAATTATTTTTAATTGAACTCATCTTGATTTTTTTTATTGAAGTGAAAATTAGTTATTTTGGGTCTGATTGAAGTTTTTTTTGAGTTACATAGCGAGCTATGGAAGGGGAAAAAGACAAAAAGAAGGCTCAAAAGAGCAATTTTTTAGCCAATTAGAAAAAGTCAAGATGAGTTCATTAATTGAACAATTTAAATAGCGTAGTTTTGTATTGGTGAAAACAAATTTATTAGCACATATTAACGATCCGAAAGACCTGCGGAAGCTGGCAAAAAATCAACTGGAAACAGTTGCCAAAGAACTGCGCGAATTCATTATTGATATTGTTGCCGCTAAAGAAGGACATTTGGGCGCCAGTTTGGGTGTTGTGGAATTGACTATTGCCTTGCATTATGTGTTTGACACGCCAAACGATTTGTTGATTTGGGACGTTGGCCATCAGGCGTACGGACATAAAATATTAACAGGACGAAGGGAAATTTTTCATACAAACCGTCAAATGGGCGGAATTTCAGGTTTTCCAAAACGAAGCGAAAGCATCTACGATGCTTTTGGAACCGGACATTCCTCCACTTCAATTTCGGCGGCTTTGGGAATGGCGCTTGCCTCAAAATTAAAAGGCGATTTCCAAAAGCATCATATTGCAGTTGTGGGAGACGCTTCCATTGCCAGCGGAATGGCTTTTGAAGGATTAAATCATGCCGGTGTGACTGATGCCAATTTATTGATTATTTTAAATGACAACGCCATGGGAATTGATCCAAGTGTTGGGGCGTTGAAAAAGTATTTTACCGATGTGAAAGCGGGCAAAAAAGTTCGGAAAAATAACATTATTGAAGCGTTGAATTTTAATTATTCTGGGCCAATTGACGGTCATAATATTGATGAAATTATCACAGAATTAGAGCGCTTAAAATCGATAAAAGGTCCTAAATTCTTGCATATTATCACCACCAAAGGAAAAGGACTGCAACAAGCTGAAAATGACCAGATCACTTACCATGCTCCTGGAAAATTCGATAAAATAACCGGCGAATTGCCGGCTAAAAACAATGTGCCGCAACCGCCAAAATATCAGGATGTTTTTGGGGAAACCATTGTGGAGTTGGCTAAAAATAATTCTAAAATTGTTGGAATTACGCCTGCGATGCCCACAGGAAGCTCGTTAAAATTAATGATTGACGAAATGCCCGAAAGGGCTTTTGATGTTGGCATTGCCGAACAGCATGCGGTGACTTTGGCGGCAGGAATGGCTACGCAGGGATTGATTCCTTTCTGTGCCATTTATTCTACATTTTTGCAGCGCGCCTATGATCAAATTATCCATGATGTGGCTTTGCAGAATTTGCCTGTAATTTTTTGTATAGACCGAGCCGGAATTGTAGGCGAAGACGGCGCAACGCACCACGGTGCTTTTGATATTGCTTATTTGCGCTGCATTCCAAACATGGTTATTTTTGCACCTTTAAATGAAATTGAATTACGTAATATCATGTTTACCGCCCAATTGGGAATCGATTTTCCGTTGGCAATTCGCTATCCTCGCGGACAAGGAACGCTTATTGATTGGAGACAGCCTTTTGGTAAAATTGAAATAGGAAAAGGCGTTTGTATTTCAGAAGGTTCAGAAATTGCGGTGTTAAGTATTGGCACAATAGGAAATAAATTAATTGAACTTCAGCCTGAATTGCCAAAAAACAAGGTTGCACATTATGTGATGCGTTTTGTAAAACCTTTAGATGAAAAATTGCTTCATCAAGTATTTAAAAAGTTTGAAACTATTGTCACTATTGAAGACGGTACCATTATGGGCGGATTTGGAAGCGCGATTTTAGAATTTGCTTCAAACAATAATTATACAAACAAAATCGTTAAAAATTTAGGGATTCCAGATCATTTTGTGGAGCATGGAAAGGTAGATGAGTTGTTTGAAAGCATTCATTTATCAAAAGAAAAAATAAAGGAATTTCTGTTGAAACTTTTATAAAAAAAATATTTTATGTTTCTTTGCGGAAATATTTTCTAGCCCCTAATATGATTACGAAATGCGATTAAAACTTTTCCTTATTATTACAATTCTTTACACTTTCAACGCAACAGCTTCAACTTCAAAAGACACTTTGTCCATTGATTCAGCGCTTATTACCCATTGGGAGGAAACAAATAACTTTAGGTTTATTTTTACACAAAATTCCTTTGTTAATTGGAGTGCCGGCGGCAATAATTCAATTTCGGGAATCGCGAAAATTAACATAAAAAGAGATTACAAAAACAATCATAAAGTTTGGGAAAATGAATTGAAAACCTATTACGGATTAAATAAAGAAGCCAGACGTGAATTACGGAAAACAGAAGATTTGATTGAGCTAAATTCAAGTTTCGGGTACAGAAAAGAGATTACTTCAAAGTGGTATTATTCCGCAAAATTTAATTTTAAGACACAATTTGCAAATGGTTATAAATACCCAAATAAGGACAAGCCTATTTCAAAATTTTTCTCTCCTGCTTACAATTTTTTGGGTGTTGGATCTGAATATTTTTCAAAGGAAAATGAACTTAAAGTGTATCTTTCACCACTCACCAACAAAATGACTTTTGTTTACAATCAAGCACTTGCAAATGAAGGCGCCTTTGGTGTTTCGCCTGCTGTTTATGACAATGCGGGAAATTTAGTGACATCAGGTGAAAATTTGAAAGTAGAGGTTGGAACGTATGTTTCCAGCGAATGGAAAACAATGGTCATGGAAAATATTAAAATGAGCCATAAATTGATTTTATATTCTGATTATTTAAACAGGTATGGAAATGTAGATGTTAACTGGGAAGTAAATTTTGATATGACAATCAATAAACACGTAACAGCGAATGTAGGCACGCATTTTTTATATGATGATGATGTAAAAAATAAAAAAGATATAAATAACGATGGAATATTGGTTCCTGTCGGGCCTAAAATTCAATTAAAGCAACTATTGGGCGTTGGTGTATTATATTCGTTTTAGAGACTTTTGTAAAAAATAAGCAAAAAAAAGTTC
>JAAFHC010000239.1 GCA_010906935.1 Gelidibacter sp. | reverse complement strand
GACAGTTTACGGATGTTCGAAATGTTTTTAGGTCCGCTGGAACAGTCAAAACCTTGGAAAACTTCAGGAATTTCTGGAGTGCTTAGTTTTTTAAAGAAACTTTGGAAACTGTACATTGTAGAGAATAAATTTTCGGTTTCAGAAGAAAATCCATCAAAAGAAGAGTTTAAAATTTTGCATAAAACCATTAAAAAAGTGGAAGAAGACATTGATAATTTTTCTTTCAACACTTCGGTTTCCACCTTTATGATTGCGGTGAACGAATTAACCGCTTTAAAATGCAACAAGCGCGCAATTTTAGAACCTTTGGCTATTTTAATGGAGCCTTATGCGCCGCATATTTCGGAAGAATTATGGAAAAATTTAGGGCATGCAACCTCGGTTTCAACAGTTGATTTTCCGATATTTGAACCAAAATATTTGGTTGAAAGCAGCAAAGAATACCCAGTTTCATTCAACGGTAAAATGCGATTTAAAATTGAATTGCCCTTAGATTTAACTGTTAAGGAAATTGAAGACGCAGTGATGGCTCACGAGAAAATGCAAGAACAATTACAAGGACGCGTTCCTAAAAAGGTGATTATTGTTCCGGGAAAAATTATAAACATAGTGGGTTAATAATTAATGATAGACAGTAACGAAATTATTGGATTGACAGCTGGCGTTTTAACAACGGCGGCCTTTGTGCCCCAAGTTTATAAAACATGGAAATCAAAATCGGCCGAAAGTTTATCGTTAACCATGTATTTGGTATTTTTTGTAGGAATTATTTTATGGTTGATCTACGGAATCCATATTAAAAGTTTGGCTATGATTTTTGCGAATGCAGTCACCGGTTTTTTAACATTGCTGCTTATTTTTTTCAAACTGCGCTATAAATAATGAAGTTCAAAAAAAGCATCAACTACAATACACGTAAAATTCACCGCTATTTGGCTGTTTTTATGGGTGTGCAATTCTTTTTTTGGGCATTGGGCGGACTTTATTTTAGCTGGAGCAATATGGATGATGTTCATGGGGAAACATTCTTGAAACAAGAAAAAAAGTACGTTGAGTTGGTTGATTTTTCTCAAATCCAAAAAGGAATAGATTCCTTAAAAACTTTCACAAACATTGATTCTGTCCATTCTGTTAAGTTGGTGGAATCATTAAAAAAATCATTTGCACAATTTAGATTTTTTGAAAACGGACAGTTAAGATCTCAGCTAATTTCCACAGAAACTGGAAGTTTGCAGCCGGCTTTTACCGGTCAGGAATGTTTGGAGATAGCAGAACAACAATTAAAAGTGCCTATTCCAATTGTAAAAGCAGAATTTCTTCCGAAACATTCTACAGGAATGCATCATGAATATAGAGAAAAGCCACTTCCTGCATATGCTTTTACTTTAGGCCATTCTTCAAAAACAACCATTTATGTTTCTACGGAAAGTGGTGAAATTACAAGCGTGAGAAATAACAATTGGCGGCGATTCGATTTTTTATGGATGCTTCACACAATGGATTATCAATCTAGAGACCATATTACCAATTGGGTGCTTCGTATTTTTTCGGCATTGGGGATCATCACTATTTTATCCGGATTTTTCTTATTTTATCTTACTTCGCCATCATCAAAAAAAACAAGGAAGAAAACCAACCAATAAATTTCTCTGAATCAGTAAATTTTACTGGTATGCTTATTGTTATTATCCATCAAATTAATTAAGTATATTTACTTCAAATTTTGGCATGAAAATTAAACAGCTTTCTTTACGCATTCGAATATTTTTAGCAATGATATTGTTAATATTATTTTCAACAATTTTAATTGGGTCAATAACTATTTATCAATACAAAGAACAAACCGACGAATACAATAGAGGAAGGTTAGAGAGAAAAGAAGAATCTGTTAATGCAGCGATAAATTACTGGTTGAACAGCGGAAATACTTTTCCGTTGGAAACCAAAAATTTACCTTATATTTTTAAAGATAAAATTTATGAAATTTCAAATATCGAGAAATCAGAAATCAATATTTACGATATAGAAGGAAATTTAGTAAAAAGTTCCCATTCCGGATTTGTTAAAAGTGATGCCCCTATTCAGTTATCCGATACAGTTTTGACTGCTATTTCAAATAATTTTGAACATATTTTTGTTAGCATAAAAGTAATAAATGACAACAGTTTTCAATCGTCGTTCTCCTATTTAACCGACAATAAATTTAAACCTTTCGGAATTTTGAATATACGATATATTCAGGATAACACAGAGCAGGATAAAGATTTGAAAGAATTTTTATACAGATTAGGAATAGTGTATTTTTTCATGTTTGTTTTTGCTATTTTATTGGCTTATTTTTTATCCAGCTATATTACAAGATCTTTAAAAGCCATTACAGAAAAAATTAGTCAAACGCGTTTAAGTAAGCGAAACGAAAAAATTATTTTGAAAAATGCCAGCACGGAAATTGGTACATTGGTAAATGCTTACAATGAAATGATTGATGAATTGGAAGAAAGTGC
>JAAFHC010000238.1 GCA_010906935.1 Gelidibacter sp. | reverse complement strand
TAAATAGCCGCTTTGCCAACGCTCAAATTCAACGCTTCTGCCAGCGCACTCGGTACATTTCACATTGCTTTTGTGAGTGCATTATCAACCTAACAGAACATTATTGTAAAAATAAAATAATCATTTAATCAGAAGCCTTAAGCACCCACAAAACCAAATTTGCCCACAAGAGTATTGTTTTTTATTTGCCACCATCACCCTATTAATTGCATTCCCAAAAAGCCGATGCCATACCGTTCCATACAACACCCCTTCTACCTTCCGATTTTCCAACTTTAATCAAATCTCTGGCATCAGCTTTTTCAGCAAAGCAATCAGAAACATCCAACCCAACAAATAGAAAAACAATACACTTGTTTCGCTGCTGCCACCGCACTACGAATATTTAGTTGGGGAAATCTTCCATTTCCCCAAACCCCTATGGATGCAATTTTTTTTGAAAAAATGTCAAAGCATCCCATTTCAAAACCACCACCCCGATTCACATTCTTTCAAAAAAAACAGCGTCAACGCCTCCCTTACCCGATTGACCCCTCATAAATTTGATGTTTTATGCTTCCTTTTGATTTTTATTTCGGTAAATCTAAATCCCTTTGACTGACAAATAAAACCTACTTAAATCCAATATAAGTGCTATATATTCCGCCCACTTAAATAAAATGGCGAAAAGCAAAGCAAATGACATTTTTGCAACGCTATAAACGAAAAAAGCTCCGAAATTCGGAGCTTTTTGGTCTGATTCTAAACTTTTTTATTTGTCCGAATCTGCTTTCTCTTCGGATTTTACTCCAGTTTGTGAAACTGCTGTAATGATACTTTCGCCCAGGATTAAATATCCTGCTGCCGATACCAAACCGACAGGCAATGCAACTGGTGAAGCAATGATAATTCCGCCAACAGATGCCAAAGCAATCCCAACGGTGCGCAAAATTTTAAACCATTTCGGTGTTGGTGCCAAAACTCTTTCTGCTAAATTCATATTGTTGTTTTTCATAATATTATTTTTTATGGATGAATAATTCTAAATCGTGTACTCTTTTTTCGATGTATTCTACTTTCTGGTTTAGTAAATCGTTGCCACTTTTAAACTCAGTTTTGATGATTAAAACCATTGTTTTTACTTCAATCAAATCTTTCTCCACACTCTTGAAATCGGTGTGTAATTGCTTAATAAAATAAGCCACAATCGACAGTAACAAAGTGATTAGTGTTCCGAAAACCACTGCGATGGTGTTAATGTTTTCCATTGGATTAGCTTTTTAAAATTGAAAATTATTCTCAATGGTAAATTTGTTCGAAGCATCTTCTGTCAATGCAACCAACTTAGGATAAATCACTTTATAAGCTGCAATACTTTGGGAAACTTGATAATCCCCATCAACAAACTGAAAACCAAAACCGCAAAGCGGACATCCGGCAGTTTCTTTAATCGTGTTTCCGGTATGGATATAAACAAAACTGAAATTTGGCAAACTAGAAATCTCAATCATTCCCTGGTGCAGCTTTCCAAAAGCTTTTTTGTAACTAACGTTTTTAGCTCCCCAAGTATTCAGTTTTAATTCAAAAACACCTGTAGGAATAGCAGTTTGAGAAGCAATCTTCACTTCCCTGATTTTATCCTCTAACAAATAACATTGGAAAATTCCGTTGATATACAACTGGCTCAATGTACTTTGTTTGCCTTGGGCAACCCTGATTATTTTATTTTCCATTGTTTTGATATTAAGGAGTTGATATAAAAAATCCCTCGTTTTTGGCGAGGGATCCTTTTGGTTTTTTTCTAAAAAGCGTCCTCGACTTTCAAGCAGTTACCACTTGCAAACAAGTAATAATTTGGTCCCACTTTTTGGTAGAACTCAATTCCGATGCACTGCAATACTGTTGTGTTTCCTGTTGGCAGAACTCCACCAGGTAATGTTGCAGAAATTGTAGTGGATGGAACAGTTTCATACAACTCCAAAAAGTCACTATATTGAATGTCGCTTACCTCATTCAAGGCTGCGTCCATTGGGTCGTAACTGTTAGTGGTTGCGTTGTATTCAAAATCACTTACTACGGAAAGAGAGCTGATCAAACGGAAATGTGTGGCACCTGATGGGGCATTCACCAAATTCGCTGGATTAAAAGCATCCACAACAAACTCTCCACTAGTTCTGTCAACGGTATGAGTTAATGAGTAAGGAGCATTGAAAATCCCATTGAAAGAAGAGTTTTTGTCAAACTCGAAACCTTTCAAGTAACGACGTTGTGTACTGATTTCAATTTTTCTGTAACCTCTCGCTTCGGTTTGGTCCTCCAAATTAATTTTCTTCATAATAGAAGTTAAACGTCCAGTCAATTGACTGTCGGACATTTGTTTCATCACTTGGGATAAACCAGTACGAACCGATTTCCCAGCTTTGGCACTTGCGCCAAATTCGTTCATATTCTCACGGGTTCTTTCCGAATTCCGGTGCCGTGAGCACTTGGTCACCAGTTGGACCGCCAACCATTCCGGCAAAGTAGCCTTCTTGACCTTTAATTTTGAAATGTCGGATGTCTCCAAGAGTCCCAACATACTTAATAACACCTTTCTGTCTTGCCATTTTTTTAAGTTTTAATGGATTAATAATTAGATAAAATTCATAAGACAAATTTCAAGTATTATCTTTGATTATCAATAACTTAAAATACTGTAAATCAATGCAATACACTGCAAAAGCACCGTACATAGTGGAAACCCACTGGCAAATTGAAGAAGTCCTTGATGGTGATAGCATCATCATTAGCCATCGTTTCTCTAAAATGCAAAAAGAAATTCGACTTTATGGTTTAGATGCGCCAGAAGTAAAACTAAATAGGAAGATGAAAGAAGACGAAGAAAAAAGTAGTTTACCAGCCCAATTATTGTTGCAATTTGGTTTGCAATCCTTACACTTCGTTTTGTCGGTTGCGCCGCCTAAAACAGTTGTAACCATCATTACAGAACAGGAGAACTATTACGACTACTGGAACAGGCAATTAGGATATGTGATTTTGCCAAGTGGAGAATGTTTAAATGAATTGCTCTTACAAAGTGGATATGCTAAAGCAACTCCACAATATTACTGTGGCCAACTTGCAGCGTATCAAATGATCGCCAAGCGCAACTGAATGGTATTGGGATATACAGTCAAGTAAAAGTATTTTGATTTGTTGTACTTATGTTGTACTATAGAAGGTTAAAAAGTCATAAGTAGTAATAAATACAATACCTCACAGGCGTAAAGAAGAGATACTCCATACATAGTGTTATAGTAGTGTTATAGTGACTATAACACTCGGGTAAAAAATTAGCCAAAAAAAACAAACAAATAACGGCAATTTTAGCCCTTAAAATTTGTAAAACTTTAGTTCAAATTAGGAAAAAATTAAAATTACCAACAAAGAATTTTAGGAATTCATATTAAAAATTGACTTCCAATAATTAGGAGATTTTAAAGAAATTAATAAATGTTTCAATTTAAACTAAACCAATTTTTATAAATGCCTAAATTTGAAATATATTTTATAATTAATTAATTTTTAACAAAAATTGTATGAATAATGTATGTATGATGTACGTATGATGTTAATATTTTGTTATTATGTAATATTTAATGTAAAATTGTTAATAAAACGTTGATAAGTTTGCGATTAAAAATGCCAAAGGTTTCTTATCTTTGGTACTCGATTTTACACAACCATAAACCTACTTAAAAAATGACAAAACTTTTAATTTACCCCAGTGACATTGTGTTACTCACTGGTAAAAGCGAGAGCTATGCTCGCAAAGAAATTCAAAATTTAAAGACGGCTTTAAAAAAGCAAAAACATCAAAAAGTGTCAATCAAGGAATACTGCGTGTATTACGACTTTAATATTGATGATGTTTTAGGCGTATTGTCTAAACCTAATTTTGAAAAAGCTTCGTAAGTAGCTCAAATGCCATTTATCAATTTTGATGTAAGGATGAATAATGCATAAATGAATAGTTCTCTACCAAAAATGGAGAGCTATTTTTTTAAGCTTTTTCTGAAAACTGGTCAACACTAATCAGGGAAGTTCAATAAAACCTTTAATTATTCCTGCTAGCCGCAGGCAGGTTTAGTAAATCAAATCAAAGAACCCGTCCTATGAGGTTTTTCGTCGTAAAATATTGAAATTTTTAGCGTTGGCTAATGGAGCAACCCAAAGAGCTTACGAAACACACTCAAATGAGCGAATAGCGAAGTGCCTTATACATGAAAGCGGTCTGGGTGATGTGGATAAAAAATTTCAATCAATTTTACAGAAAAAGATCATCAGACTAGCCTTTTTTGGTTCTTTTTTTGGCAGTGAAAAAAAAGAACAAAACAATATAATAAAGATAAAGCTACTGCTTCAAACGAGGCATAATGAAAGTCACGGATTACAACCTTAAAATTTTCTGGTAAAGTATTTTCCAAATTTCTTTTTTTTACCCAATTATCCTGTGCGTGTTTACAGAGCGTGGTTACTGAGCGGAGCCGAAGTAGAGTCGAAGGATGGCTCAATAGGGAGGGTACTTCATACATAGTTAGTGCGCGTTATAGTGGGGATAACATGAATTCAAAAATTTTGGCCAAATTGGCCTCAGGTAGGTAAAAAACAGAACTTATCAA
>JAAFHC010000025.1 GCA_010906935.1 Gelidibacter sp. | reverse complement strand
AACTAATTAAATTTATTATTTGAATGTAATTATAAATAAATTTTAATTAGAATATTTAATGAGAATTAACAAATTAATTTTTTTAATTAGTATCTTTTTTCCGGTTGCTTTATTTTCTCAAATGAGAATTACCGGAAAAATAGTTGATACTGAAAGTAAACCTGTAGAATTTGCAGAAATAATACTGATGACAAATGATAGTATTGCTTTAAAAAGTGAGCTATCCAACGAAAACGGAAACTTTCAAATTGAAAATAAAAATGGCAATTATATCATACAAATTAGACAACTTGGCACTATATTATATAGTAAATCGTTAGTTCCAAATAAAAACATTGATTTAGGAATTATTAAGGTTGAAACTTCAAATACTTTACAAGAAATTGTAATTACAGGCAGCAAAAGATTAATAGAAAGAAAAGTAGATAGATTGGTTTTTAATGTAGAAAATTCTATTGCTGCTACCGGTGGCGATGCCATTGATGCGCTCAAAGTTACGCCGGGATTACGTGTACAAAATGATGCCATAACCATGATTGGTAAAAGTGGTATGGCAGTGATGGTAGATGATAGATTGATGCAACTTTCGGGTGATGATTTGATAAATTTCTTAAAAACTATTCAGTCAGATAATATTAAAAGTATTGAGGTAATAACTACTCCACCAGCCAAATATAGTGCAGAAGGTAATAGTGGAATAATCAATATAAAACTAAAAAAGGCAAAAATAGACAGTTGGAGTGCTTCAGTAAATTCCGCATACAGACAGTCAACTTATGCAATAGAAAGTGTTGGAGGAAATTATAATTATCAAAAAAATAAAATTTCAATATTCTCAAATGTTAATACATCTAATGGAGCAACTGCACCAGTTGAAACTTCTAAAATATATTATCCTAATCAACTTTGGTCGAACAATAGTCAACGAAAAGATTTTAACAACTCAATTGGTGGAAGAATAGGTATCGATTATCAATTATCAAAAAAGTGGTCAATGGGAATACAATATTTAGGAAGTAGATTTAAACCAAATATTGAAGAAAATAACTTGACAACAATTACAGATTATAACAATATTGTTAATTTGTATATTAAAACTGATGCTAAAAATAATAGAACCTTTAATTCAAATTCTTTTAATTGGCACACAATTTATACTATTGACACAGTAGGAACAAAGATTTCTGTTGATTTTGACTATTTCAAATTTAATAGTAAAAATGATAGGGGTTTTAAATCAAATTCATTGGATTTAAATAATAATATCATTCCTAATTCTTTTGTAGCTGCAAATAATAAAAATGAAAATAATATAGTAAACTATTCCGCAAAAATAGATGTTGAAATGCCATTAAAATTAATAAACCTATCTTATGGCGGTAAAATTTCCCATAGTAATAATAATAGTAATGTCCTTTTTTATGATTTAACTAGTAGTATACCTGTTTTTGATGCAAATCAAAGTAATGAGTTTATTTATAAGGAGAATTTAGGAGCATTATATTTAACTGGTACAAAAAAAATTGGAGAAAAATGGGAAACTCAAATAGGATTAAGAATGGAAACTACAAAAACCGATGGGATTTCTAATATCCTAAATCAAGAAAACAAGAATAACTACAACAAACTTTTCCCTACAGCATATATTGTATATACACATAATGAAAATAATGTTTTCTCATTAAATTATAGTAAACGAATAAATAGACCACCATTCTTTAGTCTTAATCCATTTAGATGGTATAGTAACCCATACTCTTATTCCGAAGGTAATCCGTTTTTACAACCTGCGTATGGACATAATCTTGAATTTAGCTTTACACATAACCAAAACTGGGAAAATAAGTTTTATTATAATAAAACAGATAATGGGTTTTCACAAATTACGTTAATGGATGTAAATACAAACATTCAAGCAACAAAGTTTTTAAATTCTTTTAATATTGAAATCTTTGGGTTATCTGAATCTTTCACTTTCAAAAGAAAATCATATTGGGAAAGTCATAATTCTTTTGATTTAAGTTACAGTAAAACAAACTCTCTTATAAGTTTTACAAATCAAAACAGAGAAGGTTTTAATTCATATTTCTCTACAAATAATACATTTAATTTAAATAGTGCTAAAACTATTATATTTAATATTAATTTTTGGTTGAGTCCGAGTGGGGTTAGTGATTTAGATAAAATGGGAGCTACTAATCAGCTTGATGCTTCAATGAGATTTTTATTTTTAAATAAAAAATTACAACTTGTTATTACTGCCAATGATATTACTAGTAGTAATAGACCAAATTTTATTTCCTATTCTAATAATTTAAGACAAGAGTATAAAAATTATTATGATAATAGATTTTTCAGGATTTCGCTAACTTATAAGTTTGGCAACAAAAATATTAATGTAGATAAGAGAAATTTTGGTAATGAAGATGAAAAAGAGAGGACGAATTAAATTGTATTATAGTGTAAAGTACTTTATAAGTGGCCAA
Source organism: Gelidibacter sp. (assembly GCA_010906935.1). GTDB lineage: Bacteria > Bacteroidota > Bacteroidia > Flavobacteriales > Flavobacteriaceae > Lutibacter. Next base: position 27,980 of record JAAFHC010000025.1, on the reverse strand, counting down.
TTATAGATGAAATACACCTTTAATAAATAGCTTGCAAGCAAAGACCGATGAAGGGTTAATGTCTTTAAACTATGTCTCAATTGTTAATTATTAAATATTTATTAAAATGAAAAACAAAATGTTAATTCAGAAATTTGAAGAGTTGAAAAATGCGAAGTCAATAGAAATTATTGAAGGAACAATTTTATCAACATTAAAAGGAGGGCTTAGCGATGATGGATGCACAAAATGCAAACCAAACAGTTGCTCACCTCAAAATATTACTACAGAATAGAATAAATGATTGAATTTTGTTAATTAAAAGGGAGTGTTAAAAAACAACAACACTCCTTTTCTAACTTATTTTAGAAAAATGAAATATAAAATATCAAACTACATAATCATTCCAGATGCATATATAGGTAATAATAAAACTCGTTTAGTTTATTCCACAAGAACTGGGTTAGTAATAGCAATAGAAGAGAATACTTTAGAAAATTTTAGAAAGTCTAAATTTTTTGGTGTACCGAAAAATTTGATTGATTCTTTAATAGATTCTAAAATTTTAGTCCCCTTGGAAGAAGACGAATTTAATTCTATTATTGAACAGTTTGAAAATTCAAAATTAGCGGATAGTACACTAAATTTCGTAATAACACCTTCTGCTAACTGTCAACTTGGATGTTACTATTGCGGACAAATTCACAAAAAATTAAATATTTCACAAAGTTTAGCTGAAAAGATATTCCTGCATATTAAAAATAAACTAGTATATAAAAAATATACAGATATGGATATTGTTTGGTATGGTGCTGAACCTCTGTTAGGAATTAAGTCAATCGAATACTTAAGTGGAAAGTTAATAAAACTAGCTCAAGACAGTGGAATTAATTATCATGCTTCAATGATTACAAACGGTCTTAACCTTAATAAAAGAAATTTTGAAAATTTGGTTCTTAATATGAATGTAAAAAGTTTTCAGATTACAATTGACGGTATTAAGGAGTCTCATGATAATAGTAGATATACTAAAGATTTAAAGCCTACATTTGAAATAATATTTAAGAATGTGATAGATTCTGTCAACAACCCTATATACTCATCAAATAAAGTCTCAATTTCTATTAGAGTTAACATTCATAAAAATAACTATAAAGATGTGGAAAAACTTATTGATTATGTATATGAAAATAATATTCATAATAAAATTCATATGAATTTTGCTCCAGTTCATGATTGGGGGAATAATGAAGCAGATAAAAAAATTGGTTTGAATCAAGATGAATTTGCAGATTTAGAAATAGGGTGGTTTCTAAAAATGCAAAATTTAGGATTTATTTCCCAAAATATGATTCATAGACCTATTAAGAATACATGTATGACAACAAAAGAGGATGCTGAATTGATTGATGCAAACGGAAAAATTTCATATTGTTGGGAAGTACCTTATACACCAGAGTTCGAGTTAAAAGATGAATTTATAATAGGAGATTTAAACAATGAAAATACTTACAATAATGGATCAACTATCCCTCCGTTGAGAGATTGGTATAATGACATAAGAAATAAGAAACATAACACCAATAATTGTTACGGTTGTACATTTCTTCCTATTTGTGGTGGTTCTTGTCCTATTTCTTGGTATAAGGATAAACCAGCCTGTCCTTCATTTAAATTTAATATTGAAGATAGATTAATCATGGATTTCATCAACAACAAAGAGATTTTTAAAACGGAGAAACAATAATAGTAAATGACCTTCACCCCCCAACACGACCAAATGGATTGTGGCCCAGCTTGCCTCTCCATGATAACAAGTTTTTATGGAAAACATTATAGTCTTCAATATTTAAGAGATAACTCCTTTATTACTCGTGAAGGAGTTTCGTTATTGGGCATAACCGAAGCAGCACAAAAAATTGGTTTTGAAACCCTTTCAGCTAAACTTACGGCTGAGAAACTAATAGAAGAAAAAGAAACACTACCCTGCATCATCCACTGGAACCAAAACCATTTTGTGGTTTTAAAAAAAGTTGTTCGTCTCAATTGGTTTATGCCCTTTGGAGAGGTTAGGTGGGGATTTCATATTGCTGACCCAGCTCATGGTTTTATTACTTTAAGTGAAGAAAACTTTAAAAGAGCTTGGTTGTCAGACGATGACAAAGGTGTAGCACTATTTTTAGACCCAACAGAAGAGTTTTATAAAGGTAAACCGCCAATAGAAGAAAAATTAACCCTCAAATACATTTTTGGCTATTTAATACCTTATAAAAAACAATTAAGCATTATGTTTTTTCTGTTACTGCTAGGTAGTGGGCTTACATTAATTTTTCCGTTTCTTACACAAAACTTAATTGATAAAGGCGTAAATGCAAAAAACCTCAATATAATTTCAATAATACTTTTAGCTCAATTAGCTGTATATTTAGGAACACTTTCTATCGACATTATCCGAAACTGGTTAATGCTTCATGTAGGTACAAAAATCAGTATTACCATTATTTCTGACTTTTTAAAAAAAATATTGCAACTCCCATTAAAATTTTTTGATACCAAAATGATGGGCGATTTTAACCAACGTATTCAAGATAACGAACGAATAGAGCATTTTTTAACCTCTCAAAGTTTGATTACTTTTTTTTCAATCATCACTTTTTCGGTATTTTTTGGTGTACTTTGGTATTATGATTTTAACATATTGTTGGTTTATTTGTCATTAACCGTATTTTCAATAAGTTGGTCGTTCTACTGGTTAAAAAGACGTAAAATTTTGGATTATTTCAAGTTTCAAATACGAAGTCAAAACCAAGAATCAATTTATGAAATTATCAATGGTGTTACCGAAATGAAACTCAACCAATTTGAAGATTTCAAACGTGAAGAATGGGAGACCATTCAACAAAAACTCTTCAAAATCAATATAAGAATTTTAAAACTAGACCAATTTCAACTCTCCGGTTTTGAGTTTCTAAATCAAATTAAAAATATTTTAGTAACCTTTTTAGCTGCAACACTTGTTGTTAAAGGGAAAATGACTTTAGGTGAATTATTGGCAATATCCTATATTATTGGTCAACTTAATTCTCCGGTAAATCAATTAGTAAGTTTCTTTCGTTCCTTACAAGATGCAAAATTAAGTTTAGCGCGCTTAAATGAAGTCCAAAATCACCCTACAGAAGAACAACCGTCAAATCAAACGCTCCTCTCCTTTGGAGAGGGGCTGGGAGTGAGGTTTCAAAATCTATCCTTTCAGTATGAAGGTCCAAAATCACCTTATGTGTTAAAAGATATTAATTTTACAATTCCAGAAGGTAAAATAACTGCTATAGTTGGAGCAAGTGGTAGCGGTAAAACCACTTTAATGAAATTACTTTTAAAATTTTATGAACCTACTAATGGTGAAATATTTTATGATATAGACAATATATTACAACTTTCGCCAAAAGATCTTCGCAAAAATTGTGGTGTAGTTATGCAAGACGGTTTTATTTTTTCAGACACTATCGAAAGAAATATTGCCACTGGCGACGAAAATATTAACAGAGAAAAATTAAAAAAAGCAGTTGAGATTGCCAATATTGGAGATTTTATTAATTCATTACCTTTAAAATTTAATTCAAAAATAGGTGATTCAGGTAATAATATTTCAGGCGGTCAAAAACAACGAATTTTAATAGCAAGAGCTGTTTATAAAAACCCACATTATATATTTTTTGATGAAGCAACAAGTTCTTTAGATGCAGAAAATGAAAAAATAATACATGATAATTTACAAGAATTTTTCAAAGGGAAAACTGTTTTAATCATTGCTCATCGTTTAAGTACAGTAAAAAATGCAGACCAAATAATAGTTTTAAAAGACGGTCAAATAGTAGAAAAAGGGTGTCATCAAGAATTAGTTTCAAAAAAGGCAGATTACTACAACCTTGTTAAAAACCAATTAGAATTAGGTAATTAATCTACAATATTTTATAAAAAATAAACAAATGAAAAATACCATTATCTCTTTATTTACGGCTTAACCGTAATAATTTATCCAATAATGAAACTATTAGTAAAAAATGCAATCAAAATTTATAATCAAAAAAGACCACATTACTCTAATTATATGTTAACACCCAATCAAATGCACCAGCAAAATAAAATTAAAATGAGAACCTTTAAAACAAAAAACAGTTGCAAAAACGATTTTGCAACTGTTTAATTAATTATTTTTGTTTAATAATCTGTATCGATTATTTAGGACTAGTCATTGTACCTTTTAGGTATATTTGAAATTTATAAATCCTTTTTTATAATGATGAAATTTTACACGCTTATATTATTCCTGCTGGCATTTCAGTCGGTCATTACCGCTCAAAACTACCTACAACGATTTAATGAAATTGATGTAAAACATTATAATTTAGTAATAGAAGTCAACGATTCTACCAACAACATTCAGGCAAAAATGACTGTTTCTTTAACCTTTAAACAATTGGTGAATGAATTTCATTTGGATTTGGTTCAAAAAGATTCCACCGGAAAAGGCATGAACATTGAATCTGTTTTTCAGAATAATGATACAGTACAATTTATTCATTCCGACAATAAAATTACCATTCAGCCCAACTTTGTAAATACCGACAGCATTTTTAACTTTGAAATAAAATACAGTGGGATTCCAAAAGACGGACTTATTATTGGCGAAAATCTTCACGGAGACCGAACGTTTTTTGCCGATAACTGGCCAAACAGGGCACATAATTGGTTTCCTTGCGTAGACCATCCATCTGATAAAGCAACTGTAGCGTTTACCATCAAAGCGCCCAACCATTATCAGGTAATTGCAAATGGAACCTTGGTTGAAGAAACCAATTTAACCGATGATTTAAAGCTTTACCATTATAAAACAATTGTGCCACTGCCAACAAAAGTGATGGTGATTGGCATTGCACAATTTGCTGTGCAACATATTGGCGAAACACACCATATTCCCGTTTCAACTTGGGTGTATCCACAAACAAAAGAAAAAGGATTTTATGATTTTGCCAACTCAAAAAGCATATTAAACTTTTTTATCGAAAAATTTGGCGAGTATCCTTTCCAAAAATTGGCAAACGTGCAATCCAAAACACAATTTGGCGGTATGGAAAATGCAGGCGCAATATTTTATTTTGAGAAAATAGTGAACGGAGAGCAAAATCATGAAGATACAATTGCCCACGAAATTGCGCATCAATGGTTTGGAAATTCCGCTTCGGAAACCGACTGGCCTCATATATGGTTAAGTGAAGGTTTCGCCAACTATTTTACCAGTTTGTATATTTTGAAAACCAAAGGCGAAGGTGCTTTTCAACAAAGAATAAAAGAAGAGCGTGAAACTGTTTTAAATTTTTACAAAAAGAATCAAACTCCGGTAATTGACACGAAAAACACCAATTTAATGAGTTTATTAAATGCCAACTCTTATGAAAAAGGCGCTTGGGTTTTGCATATGCTACGCAAAAAATTAGGTGATGAAATTTTTTGGAAAGGAATTAGAACCTATTATGAAAAATTTAAATTCAGCAATGCTTCAACAAACGACTTTAAAAATGTGATGAAAGAGGTTTCTGACCAAAATTTGGATTCCTTTTTTACGCAATGGCTTCAAAATGCAGGTCATCCAGTTTTAAAAACATCATGGCTTTATTATCAAAATAAACTAAGACTACTCATTGATCAAACTCAGGAAACTTCTTTTCAATTTCCACTTGATGTTGAAATAATTTACTCCGACGGCACTTCTGAAATAAAAACCATCGAAATTTCCAAAATAGCAATTCCTTATGAAATTGAAACCAAAGGAGAAGTAAAGGATGTTAAATTTGATCCAAATACGTGGTTGTTGTTTGAAATAGCCTCCTAACCCACGAAGGGGGAATTAGTAAGTTCTAAGTTGTAATTATTACTATTTACTTTTTTTAACTTTCCTGCTTCAGCCTTCGGTCTTCGGTCTTCGGACTTCAGACTTTCCGACTTGTTAACTTATTAAGTATTACATTTGCAAAAAATAGAATAATGACCTTTTCCGATTTAAATTTAAACCGATTTTTATTGAACGCTTTAGACGACTTAGGCTTTGCCGTTCCTACGCCCATTCAGGAAAAAGCATTTTCGGTGATTATGAGCAGTAAAGATGTAGTTGGCGTTGCACAAACAGGAACAGGTAAAACATTTGCTTATTTACTGCCAATATTAAGACAACATACCTATTCCGATCAAAAACATCCGAGGGTTTTAATTATTGTTCCAACTCGGGAATTGGTGGTACAGGTGGTAAAAGACATTAAAAGTTTGACACCTTATATAAATGTTCGTTTTGCCGGAATTTATGGTGGCACCAATATAAATACCGATAAACAGCTTGTTCACGCAGGCTTAGATGTTTTAGTTGCCACTCCGGGCCGTTTGTTAGATTTGGCTTTGGATGGTGTTTTAAAACTGAAATTTATTCAAAAATTTGTAATTGATGAAGTTGACGAAATGATGAACTTAGGTTTTAGGCCACAAATAATTACCTTGATGGATCTGCTGCCTAAAAAACGCCAGAGTATTTTATTTTCTGCAACTTTAACCAAAGAAGTTGATGATTTACTGGATACTTTTTTTAAATCACCCGTTAAAATTGAAGTATCAACCAGCGGAAGTCCGTTAGATACCATTCAACAGCAAGCCTATCCGGTTCCTAATTTTTACACAAAAGTCAACTTTCTAAAAGATATTCTTCAGGACAAAAAGACGTTTAATAAAGTATTGGTGTTTGTGAAAAACAAAAAACAAGCCACCATTCTTTTTGATGAAATGGAACTTGCACTTCCAAAACAAGTGGCGGTAATTCATTCCAATAAAACGCAGAATTATCGTTTTCGGTCGGTAGAAAAATTTGAAAAAGGAAGTATTTCCGTTTTAATTGCCACCGATATTATTGCCCGTGGTTTGGATTTAACCAATGTAAGTCACGTCATAAATTTTGACATTCCTAAAGAACCTGAAAATTACATCCATCGAATAGGAAGAACCGGGCGTGCCGAACAAATAGGAACTTCCATTTCTTTGTTTACTGAAGCCGAAGCCGATTATTTAGGAGAAATTGAATTTTTAATGAATAGGGAAATTGATGTTTTTGACCTTCCGGAATCTATTGAAATTTCAACACAGTTAATTGATGAGGAAATTCCGAGATCAGAACTTGAACTTGAGCTTTCCAAGGAAAAGAAAACGGAGGAAGTAGCTGGCGGATTGGCGTTTCACGAGAAAAAAGAAAAAAATAGAAAAGTAAATTTAGGCGGTTCTTACCGAAGGGAGCTTGTAAAAAAATATAAAAAACCGCTCACGCGCGGACAAAAAAAGAAGTAGTTTTTGTTTGATTAAAAGCACAAAAAACGCCTTAAAGAATTTCTTTAAGGCGTTTTAAATTTTATAGAAATGGGGTTTTTTATTTGTAAACTTCTTTTACAAACTCTTCGTAGTTCACTTCTTTTGTTTTAAAAGTCATTTTTTCTTTGTAGAAATTCAATAATTTTTGACTTACCAATTGTTCCTGCAAACGTTTTGCTTCATCTTGGTTGCTTAAAACACGTTGGGCAATATCATCCAATTCTTTTTCCTCCGGATTTAATTGTCCGTATTGTGCCATTTGAATTTTTACAAAACCTTTGGTAAAATCTTTTAACTCCTCATAACTAACTTGAAGTTTGTTATCTTTTAAAATTTTGCCTTCAATTAATTGATAACGCAAACCTTTTTCCGATTTTTCATATTCTTCTGAAGCATCTTCTGGAGTCATTGGTTTTTCACCGGCAACAACCATCCATTTTTTAAGAAACTCCGCAGGCAAATCGAATTTTGTATTTTCCACCAAATATTCAGTCACTGCATTCAACAATTGTTGATCGGCTTGTGTTTGGAATTGTTTTTCGGCATCTTCTTTTATTTTTGCTTTTAATTCCGCTTCAGATTTCACCACGTCAGCGCCAAATATTTTATCGAACAATTCTTGGTTAATTTCAGCAAGCTCATTGGCGTTAATTTCTTCAATGGTAAAAGTTAAAGGAATTTCAATACCATGAATTTCATCATGACTCAATCCTAAAGCGCCCATTAATTTATGGTCGTCATCAAACAAACCTTTTGTGTTTAATTCAACAACATCGCCCACTTTTTTTCCAAGAAATTTTTGTTGGTTTGCTTTTCCTTTGATGGTTTCTAAAGCAATCGTAGATTTTTTGTTGATTTCTTTTTCTTCGTTTACAAAAGTTCCTGCAATGTTCACGCCCTCTTCAGCGGTTTTTTTAGGAACCAATTTTCCGAAACGTTTTCTGATATTTTCAACTTCTTTTTTCAACAATTCCTTATCTGCAATAATATTGTATTGTGTCACTTTATTTTTTGCGTCAAGGTTTATCTCAAATTCAGGAGCCAGACCCAATTCAAATTCAAAAGTATAATCTTCTTTATCCCAAGAAAATTCTTCTTCCATTTTAGGCAATGGATTTCCAAGAATATCTAATTTTTCTTCAATTAAAAAATTGTTTAGAGCCTCTTGCAACAGTTTGTTAACCTCATCAATCATAATAGATTTTCCGTACTGTTTTTTAACCATTCCCATAGGCACTTGTCCTTTTCTAAATCCGGGAACATCAGCTTTTTTACGGTAATCCAGTAAAATTTTCGCTACTTTTTCTTGGTAATCAGCGGCTGAAATTTCAACCTTTACCACTGCATTTAACGCATCGATATTTTCTTTTGTAATATTCATTTTATGCTGTTTTTATCTTAAATCATTCAAAATTGGGTGCAAAAGTACTATTTTTTACGCATCTAACAAATATTTAACCTGTTCAAATTCAACTATTTTATTACTATTTGTCTAAAATTGAATATAAAATAGATTCAAAAACAGAGAGTATTAAACTAAATAATAGGGCAATCCAAAAACCAGTTACATGAAAACCATCAATAAGATTGTCGGCCAACAAGATAATTAATGCGTTGATAACCAACAAAAACAAACCCAACGTTACGACAGTGACCGGCAGTGTTAAAATAATGAGTAGCGGTTTTATGGTGACTCTCAACAATGCCAAAACAATTGCTACGATAACTGAACTGGTAAAATTTACAACAGAAACTCCCGGCAAAAAATGGGCAATTACCATTACGGCAATTGCTGTTAATACTATTTTTAAAATTAAGTTCATGGATTTATGTTTTAAATGAATTATAAAATTAAGTAAAATTATGCGAACTAAGTTAAAAAGTTGATGACCTCTTCATAAAACTGATCGGGATTCTCTGCATGAAGCCAATGACCAGCATTTTTGATGGTTACAGTTTTTGAATTTGGAAAGTGCGCTTCAATTAAAGCATTGTCATTTTCCGTAATATAATTTGATTTTTCGCCTTTCAAAAATAAAGTTTCTCCATTAAAATGAGTTAAGGAAGGCAGCGCCTCGCCCACTTCACTGTTATGTTCCATCAAACTTTGCAAATTGAAACGGTAAGCCAATTCCCCTTTTGATTTCCAATAAACGTTTTTGAGCAAAAATTGCAAAACCGCTTCTTCTTTAATGTAGATTCTTAAAACGTCCTCCACTTTTTTTCGGGTGTTGTGAAGCTTAAAATTAACCACATTCAATGCCGCTAAAATATCTTCATGGTGCGGTTTGTAAAATCTCGGACTTATATCTGCAACCATCAGTTTGTCAACCAATTCGGGATAGGTAACCGCAAATTGCATGGCCACTTTTCCGCCCATGGAATGTCCCAACAATATTAAATATTCCAAATGATGGTGTTGAACATAGTTGTACAAATCTTCCACCAATAATTCGTAGTCAAAATCTTCGGAATGAAAACTTCGTCCGTGATTGCGTTGGTCAATTAAATGCACTTCAAAATTTTCAGAGAATTGGGTGCCCAACGATTTCCAGTTGTCACTCATGCCAAAATAACCGTGTAAAATGATCAATGGCTGTCCGGTTCCTATAATTGTTGAATGCAGTAATTTCATGAATTAGATTTTAGTGTTTTATCCTAGTCCTTTCCAAAGGAAAGAGAGTTTATTTTGAGATAAAACGGTGTTTAGCACAAAAAACTTTTAACTTTTAACTTTTAACTTTTAACCTATATTTATACATATTCACCACATTTTCCAATCCCAAATACAAGGACTCTGCGATTAAGGCGTGGCCTATGGAAACTTCCAATAAATTTGGAATATTTTGGGCAAAAAATTGGATATTGTCCAAACTTAAATCGTGGCCGGCGTTAATTCCCAATCCGATTTCATTTGCCAAAACAGCGCTTTCCACATAAGGTTTTATGCCGTTTTTATTTCCCAAGCCATACTGTTTCGCAAATTCTTCGGTGTACAATTCAATTCTGTCTGTTCCGGTTTTGGCGGCAGCTTCAATTAATTTTAAATCCGCATCAATAAATATGGAAGTGCGAATGCCTTTTAGATGAAATTCAGCAACCATTTCTTTTAAAAAAGCCTGATGCTTAATGGTGTCCCAACCAGCGTTTGAAGTAATGGCATCAATGGCATCGGGCACCAAAGTAACTTGTGTTGGACGAATTTCCAATACCATATCAATAAATTGCTTTATTGGATTTCCTTCAATATTGAACTCGGTAGTTACTATTTTTTTTAAATCGAAAGCGTCCTGATAACGAATATGGCGCTCGTCAGGCCTTGGATGAATGGTAATTCCTTCTGCACCAAAATCTTGAATATCGGAAGCCACTTTTACAACATTTGGATAATCTCCTCCGCGTGAATTTCTTAACGTGGCAATTTTATTTACATTTACGCTTAATTTTGTCATTCCTAATAAATCTTTAAAATTTAAATGAATGCGCAAATTTACGAAGTAAGAAGCTGTATTTAGATTTATTTTTGATTAATTTTGTGACATAACGGCAAACAACATGGAAACAACCCCTTATATTTTAACAGAATTTAAAGCATTTACAAAGCTCACAAAAATTGCAGAAGTGAAATTGCTTTTTAGAGAAACCACTTATTCTCATTTTCCTGTTGTTGAAGAAGGTCATTTATTAGGATTAATCGCTGAAATTGACATTCTCGGTATTTTTGAAGATGAGAAGGAACTAAGTAATTTTCAATATTTATTTCAGTTATTTTCTACGGAAGAAGACAATAATTTGTTGGAAATATTGAAGATTTTTGCCGCAAACGAAACAAATTTAATTCCGGTAACCAACGATAAGAATGAATATAAAGGCTATTGCGATTTAATTGATATTTTGCACGTTTACAACAACACGCCATTTTTAAAAAATGAAGGCACGGTTTTAGGCATCGAAAAAAATGTTTCTGAATATTCATTTAGTGAAATTTGTCAAATTATAGAATCCAATGACGGAAAAATGTTGGGTATTTTCATTTCAGAAACCGACAATGCAACGGTGAAAATTACGCTCAAATTTTCCTCTCAAGAGGTTAATAAAATTATTCAATCGTTTAGAAGGTATAATTATAAAGTACTTTCAAAACACAAAGAAGATTTTTATTTGGAAGATTTAAAAGAAAGATCCATTTACCTGCAAAAATACCTAAACATTTAAGAATGAAAATTGCTATATACGGACAATATTACAAACCGGAAGATAAAATATACTTAGAAGAATTATTGCATGTTTTAAAAATTCATAAAATATATTACGTAATTGAATACAATTATTATGAAGGATTAAAAAAAGATATTTCCATTGCAAATGCAGAAACATTTTCATCATATACAGAATTAGACACCTCATTTGATTATATGTTTACCATTGGCGGCGACGGCACCATTTTAAGAGCTGTAACCTATATTAGGGATTCCAACATTCCAATAGTTGGCATAAATACTGGTCGATTGGGATTTTTGGCAACCGTAAAAAAAGAGGAAATAAACACAGCGATTGAACAACTTTTACAAAAAAAATACCTCATCCACAAACGTACTTTATTAAGTGTAACAACCACGCCAAAAATTATTGGTTTGTTTTCACTTAATTTTGCGTTGAACGAAGTTTCCGTAAGTAGAAAAAATACCGCTTCTATGATTACCATTGAAACATATTTAGATGATGAATATTTAACTTCTTATTGGGCAGATGGTTTAATTATTTCAACACCAACAGGCTCAACCGGATATTCGTTAAGTTGCGGAGGACCCATACTTATTCCCCAAGCAAAAAGTTTTGTGTTAACGCCAATAGCACCTCATAATCTAAATGCAAGACCTTTGGTAATTCCTGATGAAACCAAAATTAAATTAACGGTTAGCGGACGAGAAGATAAGTTTTTCCTGTCTCTGGATTCAAGAATTACAACCATCGACAGCAAAACACAAATTTTTATTGAGAAATCTGCTTTTACTTTAAATGTTGTTGAAATTAACAAGCAAACATTCATAAAAACCCTTCGTGATAAATTGCTTTGGGGCCAGGATGTCAGGAATTAGCATTGGATGAAATCATAAAACAAATAGGAAATTTAACCGGCAATAATTTCATTTAAAATCAGTTAATCAAAAAAGACGTTGCTAAACCTAAATAAGCAACTATAATTTTTTATATTTGCTGGCTGTTTTATTTATGAAAAAATTTATTCTATTCACTGCAATCGTCTTTATCACAATGACTTCCAAAGCTCAGATTAATGAAGTTGGATTTTTTGTTGGAGGAAGCAATTATATAGGAGACATTGGTCCGGAATATTATATAAATCCAAATAATTTAATGGTTGGCGCTATTTATAAATGGAATATGAACCCCAGAATTGCCATAAGAGGAACTTTTACCTACGCCGAAATATCTTCAGATGATGCCAACGCCACAAATAAAGCAAGATTCAATAGAGGAATGCGATTTACAAATAGTCTAAAAGAATTGGCAGTGGGTGTTGAATTTAATTATTTTGAATACAATTTAGACGATTATACAAAAACGCACACTCCTTACTTATTGGTCGAATTTGCCGCTTTTAATTATAATGCCGTAAGGTCTGAAACGCCTCCAGGAAGTCTGCAATATAATTATGAATCGAAAACAGCTTATGCCATTCCCTTCGGAATAGGTTATAAAACAAAGTTGGTTAACGATTTCGCCATCGCCATAGAAATTAGAGCGCGTTATACTTTTGTAGATGATATTGATTATAACAACCAAAAAATAAATTCACTAAAATTTGGAAATCCCGACAGTAACGATTGGTATGTGCTAAGCGGCATATCACTTGTTTACTCGTTTGGAAGACCGCCATGTTACGCAAACCCTAATTAATGGAAGATTTTAAATCCCAAATAAATGCAGATAATCTCCCGAACCATATTGCAATCATTATGGACGGGAACGGAAGATGGGCCGAATTGAAAGGAAAACCAAGAGTTTTCGGACATAAAAACGGCGTGACCTCCGTAAAAGAAGTTATTGAAGGCTGCCGTGAAATTGGCATCAACTATTTAACCCTTTATGCTTTTTCAACCGAAAATTGGAATAGGCCAAAACAGGAAGTTAAAACGTTGATGGCTTTGCTGGTGACTTCTTTAAGAAAAGAATTAAATTCACTGGTAAAAAACGACATCAAATTAAATACCATCGGAAATATTGAAAATCTGCCCGAAAAAGCGCAAACAGAACTTGCGGAAGTTGTTGAAAAAACCAAAAATAATACCTCATTAACATTAACGGTTGCATTAAGTTACGGATCAAGAGAAGAAATTGTTAATGTTATCAGAAATATATCAAAAAAAGTTGTTAATAATCAACTTGCCGTTGAAGAAATTAACGAAAATATTATTAATAATCATTTATATACGTTTTCTTTGCCAGATGTTGATTTATTGATTCGAACTAGTGGCGAAAAAAGAATCAGCAATTTTTTATTGTGGCAAATTGCTTATGCTGAATTGTATTTTACAGATACCCTTTGGCCTGATTTCAGGAAAGAAAATTTGTTTAAAGCCATCGTAAATTATCAACAAAGAGAAAGAAGATTTGGTAAAACCAGCCAACAAATTGAAAAAATCAATGACTAAATTTAACATAGCGCTATTACTTTTTACAATTATTTTATCATCTAACGCCACAACCGCGCAAGAACTTTCAAAAAATAATTCAGAAAATATCGAAATAAAAAATGACACCCTCATAAAGGATGTCATTGTAAACGACACTATAATTCCAACAAAAACAAACAATATATTTGTTAAGGACACCAATTACGAACTTGGTGGCATTACCGTTAAAGGGCTTCAAAAATTTGAAGAAGAAACCGTAAAAGTATTTACCGGTTTAATCGTTGGCCAAGAAATTAAACTTCCTGGAGACAAATTGACAAGCGCCATTAAAAAATTGTATGAAACCAAACAATTTAGCAATGTAGAGGTTTATGTTTCCAAAATCGATGGGAACGTTGCCTATTTGGAGTTTGAAGTTTTAGAATTACCGCAACTTAACAACGTAACCATTCAAGGTGTTAAAAAAAGCAAAGCAAAAGAATTGCAAAAAGATGCCGAGCTTAAAAAAGGCGCCATGTTAACTGATAACTTAATGGTAACTTCCAAAAATTACTTCAGAAAAAAATACCAAGAAAAAGGCTATTTAAAAGCAAAAGTTACCCTCGATACCAAGCCTGACACTTCAAGCGTAAATACCGTTAATATGCTGGTTTATATTGACAAAGGCGAGAAAATAAAAATAAAAAATATCAATTTTGAAGGGAATAAAGCTTTTAGTGATGCAAAGCTTAAAAAATCCATGAAAAAAACCAAACAAAAGATGTTTGGCCGGTTTTGGAAGAAATCAAAATATATTGAAGCCGATTTTAATACTGATCTTGAAAACATTGTAACTTCATATAGTGAAAAAGGCTATAGAGACGCCAGAGTCATTGACCATTCTATGGCTTTTAATGATGACAACACCATCAGTTTAGACATCAGGGTTGAAGAAGGAAAAAAATACATTTTTGGTGATATCCGATTTTTAGGAAACACAAGATATACTGATGAACAACTGCAAAGTATCTTAAGAATAGAAAAAGGAGATACCTATAACGGAAAAGTGTTGAAAGAAAGAGTTTCAGGTACCGGAAAACCAGATTCTGAAGATATTACTACCATATACCAAGATAACGGATATTTATTTTCGAGAGTGTTGCCTGTTGAAACAAGAATCAACAACGATTCTATTGATGTTGAAATTAGAATTTATGAGGATGCACCCACAAAAATTAAAAAAATTACCGTTAATGGAAACGACAGAACCAATGACCACGTAATTTATAGAGAGATTAGAACAAAACCCGGTTATTTATACAGCAAAAGCGATATTATAAGAACCATCAGAGAAATTGGACAGTTAGGCTTTTTTGATGCTGAATCAATTACGCCAGATTTAAATCCAAATTACCAAGACAAAACAGTAGACATTGATTATACCGTTGCAGAAAAAGGCTCCAGCCAAATAGAACTGCAAGGTGGTTATGGCGGTGGTTCATTTATTGGAACATTGGGATTGTCATTCAATAACTTTTCTGTCAAAAATATATTTAACGGAAAAGCCTATAAACCACTGCCAATGGGTGATGGTCAAACGCTTTCATTGAGATTGCAAAAAAGTAGGTATTACACTACCTCAAGTTTTTCGTTTACCGAACCTTGGTTGGGTGGCAAAAAACCGCAATCTTTGTCATTTTCAATTTACAACTCCAAACAATTCAGGTACGATTACACAACCAATAAAGTTGATAAAGACCAACGTTTAAATATTATTGGAGCCACTGTTGGCTTAGGAAAACGTTTAAAATGGCCAGACAATTATTTTACTTTGTCGCAAAGTATCAGTTACCAATTGTATGATTTAAAAGAATATGGAATGAGAATTGGAAACTTAACCTTAAGCAACGGTAACTTAAACAACTTATCATACAACATTACTTTAGGCAGAAGCTCGGCAGGTTCAAATCCGGTTTTCCCAACTTATGGTTCCGATTTTAGCATTGGCGCAAAAATGACATTCCCTTACTCTTTGGTTGAAACAAAAGATTATTCATCAATTGATCTTGCTGAAAAATATAAATGGCTAGAATATTACAAAGCAAGTTTTAAAGGAAAATGGTACACTGCATTAACAAAAGATTTGGTTATCATGTCAAATGCAGAGTTTGGTTTCTTAGGAAATTACAATAAAAAATTAGGCGATTCGCCTTTTGAGAGATACTTTGTTGGTGGAGACGGAATGGCTTCCTACCAATTAGACGGCAGGGAAACCATCGCTTTAAGAGGTTATGAAAACGGACGATTGTCAACAATAGATGGCGGTACCGTTTATAATAAATTTCAAATGGAATTGAGATATCCTATTACTTTAAAACCTTCTGCATCTATTTATGTGTTAGGATTTTTAGAGGCCGGTAATTCATATGAAGGATTTAAAAACTTTAATCCATTTGTGTTGAAACGCTCTGCAGGACTAGGTTTAAGAGTATTTATGCCTGCATTCGGATTGTTAGGAATTGACTTTGCGCACGGGTTTGATCCACTGCCTGGAGAAATGGTAAAATCAGGCTGGCAAACGCACTTTATAATTGGACAACAATTTTAACCAAAATCAGTTATATTTGTATAGATGAATAATTAATTGGCACGATTTTTTCTAAATACATTATAGTTATGACAAAGAGTATTTTTTTATTCGCTTTTTTAATTTTGGGCTTTTCATCCATTGCACAAAAAGCTCAAAAAATAGGTTATGTTGATTTAGAGTATATTTTGGAAAATATTCCGGAATATATGGAAGCACAAACAAAAATTAATGCCAAAGCAATCACTTGGCAAAATGATATTGAGAAGCAGCAAAAAGAAATTGAAGGTTTAAAAGCTGATTTGAATAATGAAAAAGCGCTATTGACAAAAGCGTTAATTGAAGAAAAAGAGGAGGATATACAAATTAAGGAATTGGATTTAAAAAATCAGCAAGTCGCACACTTTGGCACGAATGGTGATTTGTTCTTTTTAAGACAACAGTTGGTAAAACCGGTTCAGGATATTGTATACAATGCAATACAGGATATTGCAACAAAAAGAAAGTTTGACTTTGTGATGGACAAATCCAGTGCGTTACTTATGTTGTATACAAATAAGGAATTTGACATTAGCGAATTGGTATTGAACAGTGTTACAAGGTCCAAAAAAATTGAAGAGGTAAAAGAAAAACAAAGTAAGAAAGAAGACAAAGTTGAAAACAATACAGATGAAGATGCCGAATTAAATACCGAAATTAAAAATGAGGCATTGCAAGAAAAAATAGATGACCGTGAAGCAAAAAAAGAAGCCTTAAAAAATAAAATTGAAGAGCAAAAAGCCGAAAAACTAAGACAAAGAGAAGAACAAAAAAAAGCTATTGAAGAAAAAAGACAACAACGAATAAACGAAATTGAAGCGGCTAAAAAAGCCCAACAAGAAAAAAAAGAAAATAATTAATTTAAACAACAAACAAGAAATGAAACATTTTAAAACCTTATTATTAATCGCAATAGTTACCTTAGGATTTAACACCATGCAAGCGCAGCAAAAAATTGGTCACATCAGCACCGATTTGTTAATAAGCCTAATGCCCGAAACGAAAGCTTTAAATACTGAAATTGAAAAATTAAGCAAAACTTATGAAACTGAGCTAAAAGCTGAAGAAACAAAACTGGAAGCAAAATTAAAAAAATATGATGCTGAAGCAAGTTCCCAAACTGATGATGTGAACCAACAAAGAAGTGTTGAGGTTCAAAAGGACCAACAGAATTTGTATCAAGCTTCACAAGTTGCAAGAGAGGATATCACCAACAGAAGAAATGAAATTTTAAAACCTATTTTAGAAAAAGCAAAAAAAGCAATTGATGATGTTGCCACAGCCCAAGGTTTTACTTATGTTTTAGAAGCTTCTACCTTAATTGTAGCAAACGGGACAGATTTGTTACCAGCAGTGAAAACAAAATTAGGCCTTAAATAATAACAAATTATTACCTAAAAAAAATCCCGCAATAGCGGGATTTTTTTTACTTTTAACTTAATGAAAGCACAACAACCCATCGGTTTATTTGACTCAGGCATTGGCGGCACTTCCATTTGGAAAGAAGTGGTGAAACTACTTCCGAATGAAAATACCATTTATTTGGCAGACAGTAAAAATGCGCCTTACGGAGAAAAATCTTCCGAAGAAATTATTGCTTTAAGCGTAAAAAATACTGAGTTTTTACTTTCAAAAGGATGTAAATTAATCATTGTTGCTTGTAATACCGCCACTACAAATGCTATTGATTATTTAAGAAAAAATTACCCAATCCCTTTTATTGGCATTGAGCCGGCAATTAAGCCCGCAGCGCTTTTAAGTAAAACTGGTGCTATAGGAATTTTAGCCACAAAAGGAACTTTATCGAGCAAATTGTTTGAAAAAACCACCAAGGAATATACCAAAAATATGACCACGATTGAACAGGATGGCGAAGGATTGGTTCCATTAATTGAAGAAGGAAAATTAAATTCCCCTGAAATTAATTCACTGCTTTCAATCTATTTAAAGCCGATGCTAAAGTTTAATATTGATCATTTGGTTTTGGGCTGTACACATTATCCTTACCTAATTCCTCAAATTAAAAAGATCATTGGCGAAAATGTCACTATTATTGATTCAGGCGAAGCTGTTGCCAGACAAACAAAGGCTGTTTTAGAAAAACACAACTTACTT
Source organism: Gelidibacter sp. (assembly GCA_010906935.1). Classification (GTDB taxonomy): domain Bacteria; phylum Bacteroidota; class Bacteroidia; order Flavobacteriales; family Flavobacteriaceae; genus Lutibacter. The sequence continues at coordinate 9,224 of JAAFHC010000025.1, read as the reverse complement.
TCAAATTCAACAACAAAAAGCCATCATCAATTTTATACCAATGCCGAAACAAAAGTTTTAAAAGAAATTTTAAGTGATGTTTCTATTGAATTCAAAGTTGAAAAACTGGATTTTTGATTTAGGATATACGATGAACGAATTTTGAATTTTGATTTTGAATTTTTGACTTCACACTTCCGACTTCGGTCTTCCGACTTCGGACTTTTATACACTATTCTTTATTCTTTATACCACCCTGCATATTTAACATAGTTATCGGCAATTCTGTTTATTTCTCCTGAAATCAATTCTTCGCTGATATCCTTTATTTTTTTCGCAGGCATACCGGCATAAATACAACCAGATTTTACGTGTGTTCCTTTAGTTAAAACCGCTCCGGCGGCGATGATGGAATTGCTTTCCACAATACAATCATCCATTATAATGGCGCCCATTCCAATCAAAACATTGTCATGAATTGTGCACCCATGAACCAAAGCATTGTGGCCAATCGAAACATTGTTGCCAATATTTGTTGGCGATTTTTGATAGGTGGCGTGAATTACGGCACCATCCTGAACATTCACCTTGTTGCCCAATTTTATATAATGCACATCGCCCCTAATAACAGAGTTGTACCAAATACTGCATTGGTTCCCCATAATCACTTCCCCAATAATAACCGCATTTTCAGCGATAAAACAATCCTCTCCAAAAATTGGTTTTATTCCGTTTAATTCTTTGATAATCATTTTTTAAATCTTTAAATAATTGTTGAAAAATCAGACTTATAAAGTTTCACGGCCTTAAATTTCGTAATTCTTAAATAGAAACTCATAAATTAAAATGAGCCGTTTATGTTAGGACACCCACCTCTTTTTGGCGGCCTGCAACCAAAATTCAAGCCCAAGGTAATTTGGTGATATCCGGCATCATCAAACAAGATTTCACCGGATTGCTTCGTATAAGTATAAGAAGCCATAAAATTTTTATAATTAACCCCAACTATTGGCGTTAAATAATTGAGTTCTTCGGTATCGGCATTATCAAAACCTTTTCTATATGAAAAAGAAAAAGCGACCCAAAGTTGTGCATCTGCAACATCTTTATAAACTTTAAAATTAAAATCAACAAACTTCTCCCCTGTTCTTTCAATAGTCTGCGCCATTATAGAAGGTTCCATCTGCAAACTTTTCCCTTGTCCGTAATAATAACCCAATGTGACCAAGTACCTTCTTAAATTTAGTGATTCATAGCTATCATTGTATAAATTACGGGCACTCAACATAATATTTTTTGCTGTGAAATAAGAGAAAAATCCACCTTTATGGTATGCTGCACCAAAATCGGCATTAAAATAACTCTCACTTTGCACAATTTGAGAAATCACGGGATCAGGAATCACAAACGAGCTTTCATCAACACTATTATTAACCGCCATAAAAGAAAGTCCGAACGACAATTGGTTCACTTCTTCCATCCTTCCAAAGTTTAAATGATAGGCATAAGTGCCCTGAACGCCTTGTTGGGAATGATAGCCATTTTTATCATTAAAAAGAATGATGCCAACGCCCATACTTTCCCCAATGCGGGTATGTGCACTCAAGGTTTGCAAAGATGGCGCATCTTCAATCCCAGCCCACTGATTTCGAGCTGTAAGTCTTAATTTTCCACAATTTCCAACGCCCGCTGCCGCTGGATGTACCAAATACACATTATCCGATAAATAATCAGAATAAATTGGCAAGGTTTCCTGCGATTTTACAAGGCTTGGAATGCTAAAAAGTAAAATTAAAATAACTATTTTAAGTGCTTTCATTGATGAAAAAAAATAATTCCAAATATATCATAATTATACCTAATAAAAGTGTTGATAGGCATTTTATTGAACGATAAACTGAAAATGATGGTAAATTAATTATTGAAATCTTCCTTGTTGAAAAACTTCATTTTGATTCTTTTAACAAAATATTAATTGAGAACTTTAAAAAATTTGTATCTTTGTATTTCATTATGAAGCAATTATTAAGGAAAATATCATCAATTATCATGGCATTCGTAGTCTTGTTTTCTACCATGTCATTTACCTTTAGTGAGCACTATTGTGGTCATAAATTGGTCGATATTGGATTGTTTTCTAAAGCTGAATCTTGTGGAATGGAGGTACAAATGCCATCTACATCTAAAGATTGCGACCTCAAAAAAAGCGATTGCTGCAATGACGAAGTGAAGCAATTCCAAGGTCAAAATGAATTAAATACTAATTTTTCAACCTTAGATTTTCAACAACAGCAAATATTTGTTGCTTCTTTTGCTTATTCTTATATAAATTTATTTGAAGGACTCGATAAAAATATTATTCCTTTTAAATATTATACGCCGCCATTGCTGGTCACGGACATTCAGGTTCTGGGTCAGACTTTTCTTATTTGATTATTTAACGATTTTTTTTGAATGTCGGAAGTAGTCAACTTCTTGATATTGAGGCGTTGTTGTGATTTTTTTTAATCATTTCTTAATGCTCCTACAGAATCAAATCATTAAATAATCCAAAAAATGTTTAATAAACTTGTAAAATATTTTCTCGAAAACAGGCTCATTACCTTCATCTTCCTGCTCACTTTTGTGGTTTATGGTATGGTGACTATGCCTTTTAATACAGAAACCGGATTTATACCAAGAAATCCTATTCCTGTTGATGCCATTCCCGATATTGGCGATAACCAACAAATTGTGGCAACAGAATGGATGGGCCGGTCACCCAAAGATATTCAAGATCAAATAACCTATCCTTTAACCACCGCTTTATTAGGTATTCCAGGTGTGCAAACTATTAGAAGTACTTCTATGTTTGGCATGTCATTCATCTATATCATTTTTGAAGATGATGTAGAGTTTTATTGGAGCAGGTCACGAATACTGGAAAAACTGAACTCTCTGCCCACAGGGACTTTGCCACAAGGCGTACAGCCAAGTTTAGGCCCCGATGCGACAGCATTGGGACAAATTTATTGGTATACGCTGGAAGGACGAAATCCCGAAACCGGAGAACCAAATGGCGGCTGGAATCCGCAAGAATTAAGAACCATTCAAGATTTCTATGTAAAATACGGACTTTCCGCGGCTAAAGGAGTTTCTGAAGTGGCTTCTGTTGGCGGATTTGTAAAAGAGTATCAAATTGATCTTAATCCTGAAGCGCTAAAAGCCTATGGCGTTACCGTAATGGATGTAATGACCGCCGTTAGTAAAAGCAATTTAGATATTGGCGCTGAAACCATTGAATTGAATAATGTTGAATATATTATTCGTGGCTTAGGGTATATAAAAAATCTTAGCGACCTGGAAAATTCAGTGGTTTCCGCTCGTAATAATGTTCCAGTTCGTATAAAAGATGTCTCTACGGTTTCTTTTGGTCCGGCAACCCGGCGCGGTGGCTTGGATAAATCGGGTACCGAAGCGGTTGGCGCTGTTGTGGTTGCCCGTTATGGATCCAATCCCATGGAAGTAATCAACAATGTTAAAGATAAAATCAAAGAAATTGAAGCAGGGTTACCTCAAAAAACGTTGGCAGATGGCAGTGTTTCAAAGGTTACAATTGTCCCTTTTTACGATCGTGCAGGATTAATTAAGGAAACAATAGGCACGCTTGAATCGGCACTTTCGCACGAAATTTTGATCAGTATTATTGTGATTATTATACTTGTAATGAATTTAAAAGCTTCGTTTATTGTGGCGGGCTTACTTCCAATAGGTGTTTTAATGACCTTTATTATGATGCATTTTTTTGGTGTGGATGCCAACGTAGTTGCCTTGTCGGGTATTGCGATCGCGATCGGTGTCATGGTTGATGTTGGCATTATTGATGTTGAAAATATTCTGAGGCATTTAGAAATGCCTGAAAATAAGGGTATTCGCGGAAAAAAATTAATGATGGTCGTTTATGATGCAACCACCGAGGTAAGAGCCGCTGTAGTAACATCCATTGCCACAACAATTGTAAGTTTCTTGCCTGTATTTGCGATGGAAGCTGCGGAAGGAAAACTTTTTCACCCCTTGGCATTAACAAAAACCTTTGCGTTGTTATCCGCATTTATACTCGGAATAGTGGTTTTACCCACCTTGGTACATATTTTATTCGACATCAAATTTGATTCCAAAAAAATACGTAAAATTTGGAATGGAGCACTTGTTATTTCAGGCGTCTTACTCCTTATTTTCTGGGGTTCATGGATTTCTTTAGCCTTAATTGCAATCGGTTTAAACAATTTAAACGCACATCGTTGGCCGGAAGACAAAAAAGAATATACCAACTACATCAATGTTGCAATTACTGTTTTGGTTGCTTTATTTTTCTTGTCAAAAGAATGGCTTCCTTTAGGCGCGCATAACAGTCTTTTAATAAATTTCTTATTTGTTGCTGCAATTATTTCCGTCATTCTTGGTGCCTTATTGTCGATGGTTTATTTCTATGAGCCTATTTTACGTTGGGCATTAATCAATAAAAAGAAGTTTTTATTACTTCCCGGTATTACGCTGCTCTTCGGAATTTTAATTTGGGTGGGGTTTAACCAAACTTTTGGTTTTGTGGGTAGTGGATTTGAAAAGCTTGGGTGGAACACTGTAAAACAAACTAAATTTTGGGTGGCAAGCGTAAATAGATTTCCAGGAATCGGTAAAGAATTTATGCCTTCGCTAAACGAGGGTTCTTTTCTTCTGATGCCAACAAGTATGCCTCATACAAGTATTGATAAAAATCTTCAATACATTGAAACGCTTGATAAAAGATTATCGGTAATTCCTGAAGTTGAGATTGCTGTAGGAAAATGGGGACGCGTAAATTCAGCTCTTGATCCTGCGCCTGTTCAAATGTTTGAAAATACCATCAATTACAGATCGGAATATATTTTGGATGAAGATGGCCATAAACAACGATTTAAGGTTGATAAAGAAGATTCCTTCGAATTAAAAAACGGAAATAAATACAATCCGAATAAAGAGAAGTTTAGACTTATTCCCAGAGACAGCCTAATTCCAGATTCAAATGGGGAATATTTTCGCCAATGGAGACCGGAAATAAAAAATCCCAATGATATTTGGAATGAAATTGTAAAAGTCACCAACATTCCGGGTTTAACATCGGCGCCTAAATTACAACCTATTGAAGCGCGTTTGGTTATGCTTTCAACAGGAATGCGGGCGCCAATGGGTTTAAAAGTATATGGACCCGATCTTGAAAGTATTGAAGAGGCAGGTTTACAGTTTGAAAAGGCTTTGAAAGAAGTGCCAACCGTAAAAGCTTCCTCTGTATTTTATGATCGGGCGGTTGGAGCGCCTTATCTTGAAATAAAGCTCAATCGTGAAAATATGGCACGTTTTGGAATGAGCGTTAGTGATGTTCAAGAGGTGTTGCAGGTTGCTGTTGGCGGAATGTCGTTAAGCAATTCCGTCGAAGGCAGGGAACGTTTCCCAATACGCGTTCGTTACGCCCGTGAATTGAGAGACAATCCGGAAGATCTGAAACGCATCCTTATTCCTACGGCGAACGGCGTTCAAATTCCTTTGGGAGAAATTGCCGATATTTCCTATACCAAAGATGCGCAAATGATAAGAAGTGAAAATACCTTTCTTTTGGGTTATGTTATTTTTGACAAAAATGAAGGGAAAGCTGAAGTTGATGTGGTGGAAGAAGCCAATAAAATACTTCAGGAAAAAATTGCATCGGGAGCCTTGGTTTTACCAAAAGGCGTTACCTATAAATTTGCCGGAAATTATGAACATCAAATTCGAGCCAGCAAAAGACTTTCCATAGTAATTCCTATAAGTCTTGGGTTAATTTTGCTGTTGTTGTATTTTCAATTTAAAACAATCATCGCCTCTCTTATTCATTTTTCTGGAGTATTTGTGGCTTTTGCGGGCGGATTTATAATGATTTGGCTTTACGGACAAGATTGGTTTCTGAATTTTGAAGTCTCCGGAATCAACATGAGAGATCTATTTCAAATGCATCCTATAAATTTAAGTGTCGCCGTTTGGGTTGGGTTTATCGCCTTATTCGGAATTGCTACCGATGATGGTGTGATGATGGGAACTTACATTCACCAAACCTTTGAAGAAAAACATCCGGCAACTGTTCATGAAGTTCGTGAAGCGGTTGTTGAAGCAGGTAAAAAACGAATCAGGCCTGCGATGATGACAACGGCTGTGGCGGTTATTGCTTTACTGCCGGTATTGTCATCCACAGGAAAAGGAGCCGACATCATGATTCCAATGGCCATCCCAACATTTGGAGGAATGATTATTCAGGTGATGACCGTATTTGTAGTTCCATTATTACAGTCCATGTGGCGGGAATGGGCAGTTACACATGAACCTGAAAAAGCTATTCAAACCATTGAAAATCCATACTATGATGAACCTATATAAAAAAATATCGCTGTTGTTTTTAGCACTATTCAGTTATGCTGTTGCTTTTGGCCAGGAAAACGATTCTTTGATGATTTATCTTGGAGTTGCTGCAAAAAACAATCCAACGGTTTTGCAAAAATATAAAGAATATGAAGCTGCTTTGCAAAAAGTGCCGCAGGTAGGAGCTTTACCCGATCCCGTTTTAAGTGCCGGAGTATTTCTTAGTCCGATGGAACTTTTAGGAGGCAGTCAGGTTGCCGATTTTCGTTTAATGCAGATGTTTCCTTGGTTTGGAACCTTAAAAGCTGCAAAAGATGAAATGAGTTTGATGGCCAAAGCCAAATATGAATCCTTTCGAGATGCAAAATTACAAGTGTTTTTTGAGGTGCAACAAACTTGGTTTGAACTTTACAAAGTTCAGCAAGCCATACAAATCTCAGAAAAAAACCTGGAAATTCTTCAAACTTTAGAGCGGCTTTCCTTGGTGAAATTTAAAGCGCCTTCAGGCACAAGCAATACTCCGTCTAAAAGTAGTGCTACGCAAAATAATGCCGCTCAAACAACTTCATCCTCTTCAACAGGAATGCAAACTATGGGTGGAAATTCTAGTGCCGGTTCTACTGCAAATGCTCCGCAATCTTCCGCAGCAATGCCGGGAAATGCAATGAATTCCACCGGAGGTTCAGGCTTGGCAGATTTGTACAGAATTCAAATGGAAAAAGGGGAGCTAGAAAACAGCATTGCTTTGCTAAAAAACAGGAAGAATACCGTTGTTGCGCAATTCAACAGTTTTTTGGATAAACCGGCTCAAGCGTTGGTAAAAATTCCTGATTCTATAAAAACCAACATGTTAAATATTCCAATTTTGGCTGTTGTTGATAGTATTTTGGTTCAAAATCCAATGCTTGCGATGTTAAATTATGAAAAACAATCGCTCGAAGCGCGAAAGGAAATGGTTACGCTTATGGGTTACCCTATGATAGGATTGGGTTTAAATTATGCACTTATTAATAAAAATCCGATGTCTACTTCAGAAATGAATGGCAATGATATGATTATGCCTATGGTAACACTTACGCTGCCTATATACCGAAAAAAGTATAAAGCGATGCGCATAGAAGCTGAAGATCTTAAATTGGCAAAAGGATATGAAATTCAAGCCACATCCAATGCTTTAAAGACTAACTATTATGAAGCGGTTCAAAATTATGAAGATTCCCAAAGAAGGGTATCGCTATACAAAACGCAAGCACTTTTGGCAAACCAATCGCTTAGGATTCTTATTAAAAGTTTTTCGGCTTCGGGAGCAGGTTTAACCGACCTGTTAATTATTCGTCAGCAAACGCTTAATTATGAGTTGAAACAAGTTGAAGCAGTTGCAGATTTTAATACGGCAATTGCAAAACTGCAAAGGTTAATGGCTTATTTACAAATTCAATAAATACAAAAATGAAGAAAATATTTTCAAATCAATATATCCGTTACGGACTGTTTATAATTATCGGACTGTTTTTTGGATGGCTGTTTTTCCATTCGTCATCTTCAGCTGAAGATCAACGAAATCATACAATTGAAGAACATAAAACAGAAATCTGGACATGTTCCATGCACCCGCAAATTAGAATGGATAAACCAGGCAAATGCCCAATTTGCGGTATGGATTTAATTCTGCTTAACCAAAATACTTCTGAAGGAATGGATCCAGATGCCATTTATTTTACCAAAGAAGCTGCCCAATTGGCCAACGTGATAACTTCAATTGTTTCAAACGAAAAACCCATCAAGGAAATACGCTTGTACGGCAAAGTTCAGGCCGATGAAAGGTTGTTACAAAGTCAGGTAGCCTATATTCCTGGACGAATCGAAAAATTGTTTGTCAATTTTACCGGAGAAAGCGTTTATAGAGGACAGCCGTTGGCGCTTATTTATTCACCAGAATTAATCACTGCGCAGCAAGAATTACTGGAATCCATAAAAACAAAAGAATTATTTCCTGAAATCTATGAAGCGGCTAAAGAAAAACTGTTGCAATGGAAGTTAACCAATAAACAAATTGATGCCATTGAAAAATCAGGAAAAGTAAAAACCAATATGGAAGTGTATGCCACTTCCGGTGGAATTGTAACTGCCAAGCGGGTAAATAACGGCGATTATGTGAGTCAGGGAACCGTTCTGTTTGATGTTTCAGACCTTTCACGTGTTTGGGTTATGTTTGATGCTTATGAAAGTGATCTTCAATTTCTTAAAAAAGGAAACATCATGGAATTTACCATACAGGCATTACCAGGTTCAACCTACAACGGAAACATTATTTTTATTGATCCTGTAATTGATCCTGTAAATCGAGTGGCTAAAGTGCGCGTTGAAATTAACAACCAAGCTGGAAAACTGAAGCCTGAAATGTTTGCCACGGGAATAGTGAAAGCCAACCTTGACCAATACCAAAACAAAATGGTAATTCCTAAAACAGCCGTATTGTGGACAGGTAAACGCTCAATTGTATATGTAAAACAGCCGGGTGACGATCCTATTTTTAAAATTAGAGAAATAGAACTGGGTCCTATGCTGGGAAATAGTTATGTTGTTTTAAAAGGCTTAACCGTTGGAGAAGAAATTGTTACAGAAGGTGCATTTAGCGTTGACGCAGCTGCCCAACTTGAAGGCAAACCGAGTATGATGAACCGTGCTGGAGGTGCTGCCTCGACCGGACATGAAGGTATGCCTGGAATGGGTGGCGATGCGGATAAAAAAGGTTCTAAGACGGAAATGAGCGCTGAGGAAATGAAAAACATGGATAATTCTAAAATTCAAAATGACACAGATCATACCAAAATGGAGAA
>JAAFHC010000237.1 GCA_010906935.1 Gelidibacter sp. | reverse complement strand
GATTTATCGTAACCCTTGTTTTTGTTTAAAAGGCCTAAATCGTATAAAATAAAGATTTCATGCGATCCTGAACTAAATGGTCCGAGGTTAGAAACAGTGTGGTCATAAGCATAACCGATGCGCAATTCAGGAGTTGCCCTAAAATTTACCATTCCGCTAAATGCATCTTCCAATCTGTAGCCCACGCCAAATTCAACTTTATTGTCATATAAAACATTGGCGGTTACATCAAGCGAAATTGGTGATCCTTTTACCGCTTTTGCCATAAATGCCGGTTTCAACTTGAACAATTCATTGATTTCAAAAACATAACCTCCCGTTAAATACGTGTGTGCTTGTTCGGTTCCTTGGTATTTCCCGTTATTTCTGTCGAGATGTTTTGCATTTAGAATTGTGGGAATTGACAATCCGATATAATAATTATCGGTATTGTAATAAACACCAGCACCCATATTAAAGTAGGACTGATTGATGTTTTCGGCAAAATCAGGATCGGTAAAAACATCGCCCGATTCCAATACAAAGTCGTTAAAGTTAACATCAAAAAAAGTCACACCCGCTTTTAAACCGAATGACAAATTTCCGTTTTCTTCCAAATCCAATTTATAGGCAACATCGGCATAAAGATTATTTTCTTTAACCACATCTCCAATATTATCATTCACCAAAGAAAATCCGACTTCAATTTTATCATTAATTGGGGTATGGGCAAAAATATTTGAAGATTTAGGAGCGCCATTTACGCCAACCCATTGGGTTCTGTGCAAAGCGCCTAAATTTACAACCCCAATATTACCAGTGGTATATGCGGGATTTACGACACTCATATTGTACATATATTGTGTGTATTGAGCATCTTGTTGCGACCACATAATTACTGTTGTAAAAAGTGCAGTTAACGTTATTAATATATTTTTCATTTTATAGGTATCAAATGTATTTGTTTAAACTATGGATTATCTGCTTAAATATAATCTTCGCTGAATAGGTTTTCTGTCGTTTTTGTTGAAATAAATAATAAAGTAATAAACACCGGCCGGGGACAATTCTCCGTCACCGTTTAGCCTTCCGTTCCAATCTGGATTAGCTGCACTTGCGGTGTACACTAAATTACCCCAACGGTTATAATATTCTACTTTAAAATCGGGATAAAGTTCGCGAAGATTTCCAATTTTGAAGGTGTCGTTTGTTCCGTTTCCTGTTGGCGAAAATCCGTCATAAATTACAACATCATATTGATCACAGGCTTCCAAAGTAACTGTTACGGCAAGCGGATTTATGCTTTTGCAACCATTGATTGAAGTTTCTATGGCATAATAAGTTTCTCCTTCAACCAAAGCTGTAGATGCACTTAAAAGATTTCCGTTTGGATAAGCATTATACCAAGTAATAACACCTCCATTCACAGCAGAAACATTGATGTTTAAATCGGCAATGGTCGGATTGTCGATTTTGCAAAATTCATTTCCTAGAGAAATTAAAGTTGGCGTAGCAATAGTTGTTACCGTAACATTGGCAACAACCCTAACGGAACTTACACAGCCCGTTGTTGAGTTTGATTGAGCAGCCCAATATGATGAACCATTAACCAGTAAACTTGTAGGGTTTAAAGCCACGGTTCCTGTTTGTGTTGCGTACCAAACTATCCCGTTTCCGGTTGCTGCTAAATTTGCAATTGTTGGAGAATTCGATTGACAAAAAGTTTGCGAAACAGTATTAATTACTGCAGGAGCAACATCAGTAACAGAAACGGTTACCCTTAAGCGCGAAATACTTTCGCATCCTGTGGCAACATTCAAATTCGCAGCCCAATAATTTCCGCCATTTACCAATACATCCGTTGTATTTAAGGGCGTAGTGGATGTTTCTGTGTTATACCATAAAACATTGCTTTCATTTACCAGTAAATTTGAAACAGTTGGTTTATTTGCCAAACAAAAAGCTTGATTTACAACTGAAGTTGTTGGTGTTGCCGGATTTATTAAAGCGACATTTACCATTAATCTTGAAGCACTTTCACATCCCGAAGTTGCATCGGTTTGTGTTGCCCAATAAGAAGTTCCATTTGTTAACAGATCTGTTGAATTTAAAGGCGTTAAAGAAGTTGCGGTTGCATACCAGCGAACGCTGTTTCCTGTAACATTTAAATTGCCAACAGTTGGTGTATTTGGAAAATAATCTTTCATGCAAAATGACTGATTTGCCGTCGCTGTTGTTGGTGGTGGTACTGTTGTAATCGAAACATTCACCACCAATCTGGTTGCACTTTCACAGCCTGAAACTGTTTCAGTTTGACTTGCCCAATAGGCGCCATTTGCCAACAAAGTTGTTGTATTTAAAGGCGTGGTTGAAGTTTCAGTGGCATACCAAAGTACTTGGCTTCCAGTAACATTTAAATCGGCAATAGTTGCTTTTTCAATTTCACAAAATGATTGATTACTCGCCACAGTTGTTGGAGGAGGAATTGAAATTATGGAAACGGTAACCACCGTTTTGGTGATATTTTCACATCCTGAAGTTGCAATGGTTTGTATAGACCAATAA
>JAAFHC010000236.1 GCA_010906935.1 Gelidibacter sp. | reverse complement strand
GGAGAAGTGGCCATCAGCAAATTATTGGTAGAGCCGGGTGCCGAATTTAACGCAACTTGCACAATGAAAGGATCCGTGATGGAGCTACAAAATGGAAAATCCCAAGAAGAAAAAACAGCTTAATAAATACGTTCAGTTAACAAGTATTGCTTTTCAAATGGGCATTACCATTTACTTAGGCGCCTATTTTGGTAAAAAGCTCGACGCACACTTTATGACTGAAAAAAAAACGTATACTATTTTTTTGACCTTGGTGGCTATGCTCATTTCACTTTGGAGCGTTTTGGCACAGTTAAAAAATATCAATAAAAAAGATGACTAAACAAATAGCGGTTTTTGGCATAAAATTATTGATTTTCCTTAGCTTTCTTTTTGGTATTCATAGTGTTATTTTATATTATTTAGACATTTCGTTATTTCAAAACCTGCTTATTCCAAGCTATCTAACAAATTATTTTTTGGCTCTTTTGATATTTTTTGTTTTGATAAAACTGAAAAAAAAGTATCTCGATTTACTTGGTTTTGTATTTATGGGTGGCAGCTTCGTTAAATTTGGCGTTTATTTTATTTTTTTCAATCCCGTTTTTAAACAAAACGGAACTGTGAGTCCGCAAGAAGCAACCGCCTTTTTAGTACCCTATCTTTTGTGTTTAATTGTTGAAACTTTTTATTTAATAAAACTGTTGAATAACAGGTTGTAATGGCTTAAAAATTAATAAAAAAACCTCCCAAAAAAACAAATAAAATAGTTTTAGGTTTTTAATATAAAAATGTACATTTGCAAAATATTTTTAGGCACCACTATTAATAATGTATATGAATAGAATTAACGTATTAAAAACGCTAACGTTCCTGTTTTTTGCAATTACAATTTCTGTAAGTGCAGCCAATATTCCTGATGAAGTAAATTCTGCCGAACAAGAATCTCCCGTTAAAAATTTAAAAACTGAAATCAAGGAATACATCAACCATCACTTGTTGGATTCTTACGATTTTACCTTGTATTCCTATACAAACGACGCAGGCGAACACAAATACATCAGTGCGCCATTACCTGTAATTTTGATTGATAACGGTTTAAAAGTATTTTCATCTTCAAAATTTCAACACGGAGAAACTGTAGCTGAAGTGGATGGACAATTTTATGCAGTATACCATAACAAAATTTATAAAACCGATGCGCTCGGCACCATTAATTATAACGAAGAAAACCACGCGACAAACGAAAAACCTTTAGATTTTTCAATCACAAAAAACGTTGTGTTTATTATTCTTGTAGGTTTATTTATGCTTTTTATATTTAGCCGAATGGCCAATTCCTATAAAAAGAACCCAATGCCAAAAGGAGCTGGACGTTTATTAGAACCGCTTATTTTATTCATAAGAAACGATATTGCCATTCCAAATATTGGTGAAAAACACTACAAAAAATATATGAGTTATTTGTTAACCGTATTTTTCTTTATTTGGATCATCAACCTATTGGGTTTAACGCCGCTTGGGGTGAATGTCACAAACAACATTGCCGTAACCTTGGCTTTGGCTTTGGTAACGTATTTTATCACCACGTTTTCAGGAAACAAAAATTATTGGAAACATATTTTCTGGATGCCGGGAGTGCCATGGCCAATGAAAATTATATTGGCGCCTATTGAATTGTTGGGAACCGTTATCAAACCGTTTTCATTAATGATACGTTTGTATGCAAACATTACTGCCGGCCATATAGTGTTAATGAGCATTATTGGTTTGATGTTTATTTTCAAAAACTGGATTGGTAGTCCGTTATCATTTGGATTGGCATTTGCCCTTTCATTGCTTGAATTATTGGTGGCAGCGTTACAAGCCTATATTTTTACTATGTTATCTGCGCTTTACTTTGGTTCAGCTGTGGAAGAACACGATCATCATTAAAATTGAATGTTTAATTAATTAATTATATATATTATGGAAATTCCAACTATTGTAGGAGCAGGTTTAATCGTAATCGGTGCTGGTTTAGGTATCGGTAGAATTGGTGGTTCAGCAATGGACGCTATTGCACGTCAGCCAGAAGCTTCCGGGAAAATTCAAACAGCGATGCTAATTGCAGCAGCGCTTATTGAAGGTATTGGATTTGCTGCTTTATTTGCAGCATAAAAAAACAATTGGCCGCAACGGTTGGTTGCGGCCAATGTTTAAAACAGAAATTAGATACAAGAAAATATTAAAAATATACCATGGATAAGTTAATAGAACAGTTTTCTTTAGGGTTGTTTTTCTGGCAATTAATTTTATTTGTTGCTTTGGTGTTTTTGTTAAAAAAATTCGCCTGGAAACCAATTTTAAATGCCGTAAACGAAAGAGAAGAAGGTATTTTAAAAGCTTTAGAATCTGCTGAAAACGCACGTAAAGAAATACAAAATCTTACTGCTGACAACGAGCGTATTTTAAAAGAAGCACGTGCGGAGAGAGACACAATGTTAAAGGAAGCTCGCGAAATAAAAGACAGCATGATTACCGAGGCCAAAGATGAAGCTCTTGCACAAGCCGCTAAAGTAATTGAGCAGGCAAAAGCAACTATTGAATCTGAAAAGCACGCGGCAATTGCCGAATTAAAAAATCAGGTAGCCGAATTGTCATTAGAAATCGCTGAAAAAGTGATGAGAAGTGAATTATCTGACAAAAACAAGCAAATTAAACTTGTTGAAGACATGTTAAAAGAAGTAA
>JAAFHC010000024.1 GCA_010906935.1 Gelidibacter sp. | reverse complement strand
CAAACTCAAAATCAGGAAGCAACTTTCAGCAACTACCAAGAATTTAACGGAATTAAATTTCCCGGAACAAAAACCGGAAGTTTAGGACCACAAACAGTGGAATTTAAATTAACAGGCGCTAAAGTAAATGAAGGAGTTACGGAAGCTGATTTTCTATAAATAAATCAATATTTAATTACAATTATTTAAAAACGGCTCAAGAAATTGGGCCGTTTTTTATTTGGCCTTATTTGCGAGATATACGCCAACCAAAATTACTAAACCTGAAAAGAATTGCAGAAATGAAATTTTCTCCCCATCTAAAATTCCCCAAGTGATGGCAACAATAGGTATTAAATAGGTAACAGAAGATGAAAATACCGGCGTTGACAATTGGATTAAACGATTGAACATAATGGTTGCAATACTGGTGCCAATCACCGCCAATATTGAAACATAAACCAATGAAGTTGTAGTGACGCTATTTATTTCAACAGATTGAAAAAAGCCAGAAAACCACAATACCAAAAATGCAGGAACAATTAAAATTGCAAAAATCCCTACGGTGATGCTCAAAGCGTCTAAATCGTGTAAATATTTTTTAATAAGATTCACATTAAATGCATAACCTACTGAAGCGATGATCACAAAACCCATATATAAGTATTCATTTTCAGGATGAATTTGAGCGCCTTCCAAAATGAGCATTGCAGTTCCAACAAACCCAATTAAAACACCTATCAGCTGTCTTCTTTTAAATGCGAACCCAAATACCATCGCGCCAAAAAGCAACGTATTTAACGGCGTTAAAGCGTTTAAAATTGAAGCAATTGAGCTATCAATATTTTGAAGCGCAAATGAAAATAAAAATACTGGAAAAAAAGAACCCAACAAGGCATTTAGCGTTAAATATTTCCAATGTCTCCTTTCTATTTTAACCAACCGATTAAACCCAATAAGCAACAAAAAAACCGCGGTGATTATAATTCTTAATGCGCCAACTTGGATTGGCGTTAGACCAATTAACGCTTTTTTCATTAAAATAAAGGAGCTTCCCCAAATTAATGAAAGCACAATTAAATAAATCCAACGTAATTTTTTGTTTTCCATTCAAAAAATAAAATGCAAAAATCGCATAAATATTCGGATTTAAGTTTAATAGTTTTAACTTTGCAAAATCAATTAAAAAACAACCCGTTATGAAAATTTCAATTTTAGCAATAGCCTTTATTTTATTTTCCTGCAATGACGCCAAAAAAGAGGTTACCAATGATAAATCTGGAATTGAAAAACAAGAAGTTGCCGCCAGTTATAAAACCATTGAAGTTGAAATTGAAGGAATGACTTGTGAAATAGGTTGTGCAAAAACAATTGAGTCGAAATTATCAAAAACTGAAGGCGTTACCTACTCAAAAGTAAATTTTGAAGAAAAAGTTGGACAATTCACTTTTGATGAAAACAAAATTAGCCAAGAAGATATTACAAAAAAGATTGCTGGAATTGGCGGAGGCGCTTTATATAAGGCCACTAAAATTATTGAAATTGAAGAAATTAAGGTATTTGATGAAAATAAATAATATTTTTTTTAATTATTAATAAATTTGTTGTTAATTTGCACCAACAATAAAAATCATATCAAAAAATGAAACAATTTAAATTTTTTATAGCAATTGCACTTTTTGTAAGCGTTTTTGCTGTTTCTTGTAAAGAAACACCGAAAGAAGAAGTACCTGCTGTTGAAGTAACTGTTGAAGAAGAAGCTCCAGCTGTTGAAGTTGAAGTAGCTATTGACACTACTGCTGCTGTTGAAGTTGAGGTACAAGAGTAATTAGAAGAATCTTCTTTTAATTCAAAAAATTAAAAGCTTCAGACTACTGAAGCTTTTTTTTATGCCTTTTGCTTTCTTAAAGAGTCGTATAAAAATAACAAGCTCATAAAATATAGAAAACCTACCAATTGGTGGCTTACGCCAAAAATCAACGGAATTTTACCCTCCACATTTAAAACAGTCAAAATTCCCAACACCACTTGAACCCAAACTAAAATCATAGCGCTGTTTATCCATTTTCTTGAAGATTCTTCAACCTTTTTCTTCAATTTTACAAACATATAAATTGTTGCAACCACTAAAATATAAGCCAACATTCTGTGTGTAAACTGTATTAATGCCGGCGCAAATAAATAAGAGTCGTAATTAATCATATTGTGCCAATCCCAATTTGCTGAATCCAACAAAACTCCGGGAATAAATTCCCCATTCATATCGGGCCAAGTAGGATAATACAATCCTGCGCGCATACCAGCCATTATTCCAGCAACTATCATTTGCAAAAATGCAATGATGATAACATAGGAAACTATTTTTTTTGAAGGAATAAGGGATTTGCTTCCCAATAGATAAACATCGGACACCGTTTTAACCAGCGCCCATACCACCAAAACAGCCAAAGTAAAATGAATGGCGAGTTTATAGGCGTTTACCCAAGGCCTGTTTATCAAGCCGCTTTTAACCATAATCCAGCCCGCTGAAGCAGTTAAAATGGTTAACAAAATAACAATGCCCAACCGCTTTATTAAGTAAAAATCGAGTTGCTTTTTAACCGCAAAAATTATAAAAGGAATTAAAAAAACAAATCCTAGCGAACGCACCCAAAGTCGGTGAAAATATTCCCAGAAATAAATAAATTTAAACTCTTGCAGGGTAAATGTTGAATTAATTTTATGGAACTGTGGTGTTTCTTTATAAAGCTCAAATTCATTTTCCCATGCTACATCATTAAAAGGCGGAATAACGCCGGTAATAATGTCCCATTTAGTTATAGACAATCCCGATCCAGTTAAACGTGTTATACCTCCAATTACAACTTGGCCAATTAACATAATCAAACCAATGATCAGCCAAATTCTTATGGTTTTTGTGTATTTAAAATTATTGGTTGTTAATTTTTCCATTCTAGCGTTTCAATTAAATGAATGATGTCTTTTTCAACATATTTTATTGCCGGCACAATGGAATCATAGTTCGGTCGCGTATAAAAATACAAGGCTCCGGAAAGCACATGGTTCACACTATCGGTTGCTCTAAATTGAATATTTGTAGCGACACTTCCTTCAATATTATACAGTTTTCCGAAAACCCTTTTTTCTGAGTTTTCATAAGGAACTGCATTAATGGCATCGGCTTTTATGGTATGTTCAAACGTTAATTTTTCAACTTCCTTCAAAATTTCGGATAAATCATTATTTACAGGCATGTAAGTTAAATGAACAGTGGCTTTTAACTGCGGATATTCAAGACTTGCCCAATTATTATTTTTGAAGTTGATTTTAGCCTGATTTGAAATTTCAAAAGTGAAAGGACCGTTAGATTCAATTTTTATATAAGTTGCATCTGGATACTGAAGTTTTAAATAAGGCACAGGTTTTGGCAACGTTTCTTTTCCGCAGGAAACCAACATAAATACTAAAAAAATGATTGCACAAAAATTTCTCATGTTATTCCTTTACAAGCGCTCGGTCAATGGTTACTTTTACCTGCTTTATTCTTTTTTTATCCATGAGTTCAACTTTAAATACAAACTCAAAAAAAGTAATTATTTCTTGCTTTCGAGGAAATCTTCCGTGAATTTCTAAAATAAATCCGGCCAATGTTTCAGACTCGCCTTTATTTTCCTCAAATAAATAGGAATCTTCTATTTCTAAAATTTTATAAAAATCTTTTAAATTGATTTTTCCGTCAAACAAAAAATTGTTTTCATCAATCATAGAATAAGGCGCATCATCTTGGTCATATTCATCACTAATATCGCCAACAATTTCTTCAATCACGTCTTCCAGGGTAACAATACCGCATGTTCCACCATATTCATCAACAACAATGGCCAAATGATTTTTCTTTTCCTGAAATTCTTTCAGCAAATCGTCTAATTTTTTATTTTCTGGAACAAAATAAGGTTCTCTAATTAATTTTTGCCACTCAAAATTATTGACATCAATATAAGGCAATAAATCCTTGGCATATAAAACGCCTATGATTTCATCAATATTTTCGTCGTAAACCGGATTTCTTGAAAAACCTTCATTTACAATTTTAGCCACTACATTATCATAGGTTTCATCTTTTGAAAGTGCAAAAATGTCAATTCGCGGCGTCATGATTTGGCCTGTTTCTGTATTTCCGAAACTTACGATTCCACGCAATATTTTTTGGTCATCTTTATCTGCAGACTCGTTAGAAGTAAGTCCCAATGCCTGTGATAATTTTTCAACCGACAAGCTCGATTTCTGTTTACCCAAATTATTTTCAATAATATTGGTCAAACCTAACAACGGAAAACTTATAAATGAAAGCAGCGACACCAGCATTTTAAAAGGATAGGCCATAATTACCGCAAACTTTAATGAATTTCTTGAGGCGTACAATTTTGGCAAAACTTCCCCAAACAGTAAAATTAAAAAAGTAACTACAACAACTTCAATCAAAAATTTCAATAAGGCAGAAGCTATATCAGCAAACAAAAAATCGCCTATATAAGCAAAAAGCAACACAATTAATATATTGATGAAATTGTTTGAAACCAAAATGGTAGCCAATAATCTTTTTGGCCTTTCAAGCAATGTAACCACTACTTTTTCTTTACTTGATTTTGATTCAGAGGCTCTGTTCAGATCCGTTTGCGAAAGTGAAAAAAAGGCGACTTCGGCACCAGAAATTAACGCAGAAAGTAAGAGCAATAATAGAAGTACAACAATACTCAGTGCTTTTGATAAAAAAGCGGCAGATAAAAGAATAGATAAAATCGTGGGTTCAGGGTCCAACTTATATAAATTTAATTAAACTTTAGAATGGCAAATCATCCTCTTCTTGATCTTGCTTTACAATTTCTTGATTTGATAGCGCTAAAGGATTTGGATTTGTGCTCTCCTTTTGCTGCGATGCATTCAATTCTTTTTTGGTAGTTAAAAAAGTCATATCTACCACGTGAATTTCTGTGGTGTATCTTTTAGCTCCGTCTTCACCTTCCCATTGTCTTGTTTTTATGCGACCTTCAACATACACTTTATCTCCTTTAGATAAATATTTTTCACAAATTTCAGCCAATTTATTTCTAACTACAATATTATGCCATTCTGTTGTGGTGACCTTTTCACCGGTTTGCTTATTTGTATAAGTTTCATTTGTTGCTATAGGAAACCGCCCAATAGCGTTTCCGCCCTCAAAATAATGCATTTTTACCTCATCACCTAAATGTCCTATCAGTATTACTTTATTTATTGTCCCGGCCATTTTTTTAAGTATCAATTAGCAACAAAAGTACTAAAAAAAAGAGTGAGATTTATACCGATTTAAAAAATTATCAATCAGCGCTGGTACAGGATATTTTTTTATAGTATTCCAAGGAATTGAAAAATGGTCTGAAGCAGTGGTGTTTACCACCCAAAATTTAGTGTAAATATGTTGATGCGTTAATTTGTGCACAAGCACTTCTTCATCAAAAAGCGCAACCGTTGCGGCTGAATTACAAAACAACTCCTTATATATTTTATGTTCAACAAGTTGTTTTTCATCAATAATATCGCTTGTTTCTATCAGCGGAAACTCATAAAGATTTCTCCATATTCCTGTTTCTCGCTTTACAATCTTGGTTTTTTGGTCGCTTGATTGAATCACAATATAATTAAAGTGCCTCGTTTTAATTTTAGCTTTCTTTTCTTTAACGGGAAGCGCTTTCACCATGTTTTTTGATAAGGCAAAACAACTGCTGTTTAACGGACAAATTAAGCAATCCGGATTGCTGGGCTTACACATCAATGCTCCAAACTCCATTATGGCCTGGTTGTGTGTGCCGGGATTTTTTTCATCAATTAGTTCTTGCGCCAATTGCTTAAATATTTTAATTCCTGCGGAAGAATTTATGGTGGTGTCAATGCCAAAATATCGCGCCAAAACCCGATAAACATTTCCGTCAACAACAGCGGTTTTTTCATCAAAACAAATGGAAGCAATTGCGGAAGCTGTATAATCGCCAACGCCTTTAAGCTTCAAGAGTTCTTTATAGGTTGCAGGAAAATTCCCGTTTAATTGATTTACAATATGTTTTGCAGAAAAATGGAGGTTTCTCGCTCTGGAATAATAGCCCAGCCCTTGCCAAAGCTTTAATACCTGTTCTTCAGAAGCTGCTGCCAAATGGAAAACTGTCGGAAAATTTTCAATAAACTTAAAATAATAAGACATTCCTTGGTCAACTCGCGTTTGCTGCAAAATAATTTCTGACAGCCATATGGTGTACGGATTGGTTGTCGCTCGCCAAGGCAGATTTCTTTGATTTTGTAAATACCAGTCTGTTAATTGTTTAGAGAAAATCATTCCGTTTTTTATAAAATACAATGATACATCTTTTAATTAATTAAATTTTAGTGAATTAACTTTTTGAATTTCATTATTATATCATATATTTGCCGTCTTAATTTTATAATAACATATAACCCATATTAAAAATGACGAAAGCAGAAATCGTATCAAATATTGCAGACAGATCTGGAATAGAAAAAGCAGATGTATTAGCAACTGTTGAAGCGTTCATGGAAGAGGTAAAGAATTCCTTAGAAAAAGGAGACAATGTTTATTTAAGAGGTTTTGGAAGTTTTATTATTAAAACAAGAGCTGAAAAAACTGGAAGAAACATTTCAAAAAATACCACAATAAAAATTCCGGCTCACAACATCCCCTCATTTAAGCCTGCAAAAGTATTTGTAGAAGGAGTTAAAAGTAAGGTAACAGTATAACCTACATTGCAAGTAGGTTAAAAAAATTTATTAATTTAAAAAACAACTTTTAATTATGCCAAGTGGTAAAAAAAGAAAGAGGGCGAAAATATCGACCCATAAACGTAAAAAAAGAGCAAGAGCAAACAGACATAAAAAGAAAAAGTAAGCTTGGCTTACTTTTTTCTTTTAAATTTTAAAAGTTCATTGAAATAAATATTTGCAATTCATGCAAATATTGTTGGGTATAATACCCTGTAAAACTTAGTATAAATCGTTCAAATATTTTTTATTTGAACACAAAACAATTCAGAGTGAAAACAGAATTAATAATTAGATCAAACTTCTCTGATATTGATTTTGCCTTATTGAAAGATGGCCGATTAACAGCACTAAACAACGAATCAAATAGCAATAAATTCTCCGTAGGAGATATTTTTTTAGCTAGAATTGGCAAAGTTCTATCTGGTTTAAATGCATCATTTGTTGATGTAGGTTATGAAAAAGATGGATTTTTGCATTATCACGATTTAGGAGCTCAATTACTATCCTTAAATAAATTTATAAAAGGTATAACTACAGGTAAAATTAAAGATTTCACATTAAAGAATTTTCAACTAGAAAAGGATATTGACAAAAACGGAAGTATTGTTGATGTTCTAAAAACAGGTCAAAATTTATTAGTACAAATTGTAAAAGAACCCATATCTACCAAAGGTCCGCGGATGAGTTCAGAGATATCCATTGCGGGTAGATATTTGGTATTGGTTCCTTTTTCTGACAGGGTTTCAGTTTCTCAAAAAATAAATGATCCCGAAGAAAAAGAACGATTAAAAAGACTGATCAAAAGCATTAAACCTAAAGGTTTTGGCGTAATTATCAGAACTGTAGCGGAAAATAAAAAAGTTGCAGAATTAGATAAAGATCTTCAAAATTCTTTAGAACGATGGGTTGCCATGTGCAAACAAATTGTTACCGTAAAAGCACAACAAGCACCCGTTAAAGTTTTAAGTGAATTAAACAGAGCCTCTTCAATTTTAAGAGATTTGTTTAATGATTCGTTTACAAGTATTGTAACAAATGACGAAATTCTGTATTTAGAAATTAAAGAGTATTTACAAGAAATCGCGCCTAAAAAAGAGTCTATCGTGCAATTATACAAGTCACAAGTTCCCATTTTTGAAAAACATGGAATTGAACGCCAAATAAAAACATCATTCGGACGAACAGTTTCTATGAGTAAGGGAGCTTATTTGGTTATTGAACATACCGAAGCACTTCATGTAATTGACGTAAACAGTGGCAATCGTTCAAACAAAGCCAACACACAAGCCGACACCGCTCTTGAGGTTAATTTAATTGCAGCTTCAGAGATTGCAAGACAATTACAATTAAGAGATATGGGAGGCATTATTGTTGTTGATTTTATTGACATGAACACCCCTGAACACAGACAAAAATTATTTGACCATTTGAAGGCTGAAATGGAGTTTGACAAAACTAAACATAAAATATTACCTCCAAGTAAATTTGGATTGATTCAAATTACCAGACAACGCGTAAGGCCGGAAATGGTTATAAAAACACAAGAGCCTAACCCTAGTGGTGTTGGTGAAGTTGAATCTCCAATTATTTTATTGGACAAAATTGAATCAGAACTTGAAAGACTTGTCAGCTCAAAAACGCATGTAAATATTACTTTAAACACGCATCCTTTTATTGTAGCTTATTTAAAAAAAGGATTTCCATCAATTCAAATGCGATGGTATTTAAAATATAAAAAGTGGATTAAAATTTTACCTAGAATTACCTACCAATATTTAAGATTTGATTTTACCGACAATGAAGGTAAAATAATTGACTAAATAAGGCATCAATATCCTAATACCAATTAAACATTCAAATGTCGCATAAAATTTGTTTCTTTTTAGCTCATTTGTCGTCATAAAATGGAACTGTAGCTTAGGCTATACTTAAATTTTATTTCTAAACTGAACTAAAAATAATTCAAATTTTTAATACAACATTTAAAAATTCAATAGGTATAAAAAGTCCTGCAAAATTTTGCAGGACTTTTTTTTAAAACCAATACCCAACGTTAAAATACCAGTAATTCTCGCTGTGATCTGGTGACCAGGTATAATTAAATTCAATAGGGCCTAAAAAGGTGTCTAAACCATATCCAAACATATAACCAGATTTCGTGTTTTCAAAAATCCTTCCTTTATTTAACAAATCTTCACCTACACGTGCATAATTTGCCGTTGCCTGAAAGTAGTTTTTCGGCAAAAACTCATACCTAAATGTAACCGTTGACCGTAAAAAAGAATCTCCATTTAGTGTGGCATAATCGTAACCGTTAAATGGAATAAAAGTATTTATGAAATTTTCCCCATAGCCTCCAACATTATAATCAAAAACCCTATTTACATTTTCACCAATGGTAATTCCTGCCTCAGAAACTATGTGTGTTGTAAACTTGTCAAAAAAAGTATGCGCATAACCAATTTTTCCTTTTAAATGAGAAAAGGAAACAAAATTTTGATTGAAGTCTGATGACCCTAAATACCATCTAAAATCAATATCTAAATAAGCACCTTCCTTTTGAAAATATTTTTTGTCGTAAGTGTCAATTTTTAAGTAAGCTATTAAATTTAAATAGTTTGACTTATCAAAAAATAGTTTTCCAGTACCTACTTGACTCTCGTTTTCTAAGGAAGAAATGGTTTCAGAAAACACTTTAATTCTTTTGAATTCACCTCCTGCACCAATGGCAAATTTTCTTCCAAATACCGTCTGTAGATAAATTTGATTGGTGAAGTCCTGATAATTTAAATTTATTTTATTGATGTTTGCGTCATCAAATTTAATATTTGCAGTGAAATTATTATACCTCGATTTTATTCCAAAACTCCAATAAAATCCATTGTCAATAAAATAATCAAAATTATACCGCAAATTGTCACCCAATATTAAATCGGCCGATAACATATCATTGTTGGCCAAAATATGTTTTGTGGTGAGATTTAGTAATATTGCCGTTTTGTATAAATCATCATAATGCCCTCCTAATTTTAAAAAATTTGATACATGCTTCTCTTTCACCTTAAGATTTAAAATACAGCCGTCACTTTCGTGAATAATTTGATATCTTACATATTCAAAATTGCTAGTAGATGATAAATTATTAATGCCCGAAACCACTTTTCCATAATCTGTTGTTTCGTTGTTTTTTATATTAAGTTTTCCAACAATATAGGCGCGCGTATAATGGTTGTTCCCGTCAATATTAATTTGTTTTATGCTAAATTCCTTAATTTGATTGATATCAATTTTTGAATCTCCAGTATGAACCTGACTTGCTGCAATTGCTTGCAATTGGCTAAACCGTTCACGTGCGGCTAAATCACCTTCAATCATAATTTCTTTAGCCTTGTCAAAGGAAATAACATTAAACATTTTCATATTAGGTTTTATCACCAAATCCAAACTGTCATATTTGTATTCCATTGATTTATACATTTGAAAACCAACAATTTGATTTAATATTTTTACGGCTGAATTTAATTGTTCTTTATTTTCCAATCCGCTTTGTATGTCAACGCCAATAATAACGTCGGCTCCCATGGCTTTCACTTCTTCAACAGGGAAATTATTTGTAACGCCACCATCTGTCAATAATTTTCCGTCAATTTCAACAGGCGCCAATAATGTTGGAAAGGCACCGCTTGCCAAAATGGCTTCAGGTAAAAAACCTTTATTTAAAACCTCTTGCTTCCCGGTTTCCAAATTGGTGGCAACACAAACAAAAGGTATTGGCAACTTGCTGAAATCATTGATACTATTCACATGCTGCGTTAAACTTGTTAATAAATTAAGTACATTTTGCCCATTTGATAATGCAGTGGGCATTCCTAATTTTCTGTTTTTTATAGGTATGTTAAGTATATATTTTTCGCTATGCTCTTTATCATAAAATGGTTTTGACTTCCTGGGTAAATTGTCGGTCAAAATTTTATTAAAATCTGTTGTTTTAATTATGGAATCGAGTTGATTTGCGCTATAACCCGACGCGTACAAACCGCCAACAATAGCGCCCATACTGGTTCCTCCAATATAATCTATACGCACGCCAGCCTCTTCTAACACTTTTAAAACCGCCACATGGGCAAATCCTTTTGCACCGCCGCCGCTAAGAACCAACCCAACTTTTATGTCCTTTTTTTCAACAACTTCCTGCGAGAAAGAAATCGTTATTGAAAATATAAAAGCAAGTAAAAAAAATCTTCTCATAAACTTTTATTTTTTTGAAAATAATTATAAATTACAGCAGCTTTTGTTTTGCCAATAACATTTTCTAGCGCTTCTTCTGAAGCCAGCGAAACTCTTTTTAACGATTTAAAATGTTTTAATAAAGATACAATAGTTTGTTTACCAATACCCGAAATTTGTTCCAATTCATTCATCAACAAACTTTTACTTCTTTTATTTCGATGATGTGTGATGCCAAATCTGTGTGCTTCATCGCGCAATTGCTGAATAATTTTTAAAGTTTCTGAAGTTTTATTTAAATATAATGGCACATTGTCATTCGGATAATAGATTTCTTCCAAACGCTTGGCAATGCCAATAATGGCGATTTTATGCCGCAACCCCAATATATCCAAACTTTTTACGGCAGATGATAATTGTCCTTTACCTCCATCAACAACAATTAACTGCGGTAATTCTTGTCCTTCATCCTGTAATCTTTTATACCTTCTGAAAACCACTTCTTCCATAGAAGCGTAATCATCTGGCCCTTCAACAGTTTTAATATTAAAATGGCGGTAATCCTTTTTACTAGGCTTTCCATTTTTGAATACCACGCAAGCCGCCACCGGATTTGTTCCCTGTATATTTGAATTGTCAAAACATTCAATGTATCTTGGTTCGGCAGTTAAACGCAAATCTTTCTGCATTTGAGCCATAATTCGGTTCACATGCCGGTCTGGATCTACAATTTTTAATTGTTTAAATTGCTCTTGTCGGTAATATTTTGCATTTCGCAAACTCAACTCCACAATGCGTTTTTTATCGCCCAATTTAGGAACTGTCACTTTAATGTGTTCTCCTAAATCCACTTCAAAAGGAACATAAACTTCAGTCGATTGCGAATTAAACCGTTGCCTAATTTCAATAATGGCAAGTTCTAACAATTCTTTATCGGTTTCATCCAATTTCTTTTTAATTTCAACAGTGTGAGATTGAATGATGGCGCCATTAATTATTTTGAAAAAGTTGACATAACTATAGCTTTCATCAGAAACAATGGAAAAAATATCGACATTGGTGATTGACGGATTTACAACGGTAGATTTTGCTTGATAATTGGCCAAAACATCAATTTTCTCCTTAATTTTTTGCGCTTCTTCAAACTCCATTTCATTTGAATAATGCATCATCATGTCATAAAACTGTTGGATGGATTCCTTAAAATGCCCCTTCACAATGTTCCTTATTGCATTGATGTCTGTATTGTAATTTTCTTCAGTTTGAAGATCTTCGCAAGGTCCTTTGCAATTGCCAATATGAAAATCGAGGCAAACGGAATATTTTTTAAGTTCAATATTTTTTTCACTCAAATCGTAGCTGCAAGAACGCAATTGGTACAATTCTTTGATTAAATCCAGCAAGGCTTTGGCCATTTTCACGGAAGGATATGGGCCGTAATATTCCGAGCCGTCTTTTATCACATTTCTTGTTAAAAAAATACGCGGAAATCGTTCTTTTTTAATGCAAATCCAAGGATAGGTTTTGTCATCTTTCAACATCACATTGTAGCGTGGCTGGTATTTTTTTATCAAATTGTTTTCCAACAATAAAGCGTCGGTTTCCGTATCTACAACAATGTGCTCAATGGTCACAATTTTCTTGACCAACACATTGGTTTTCCCAATTTCGTGTATTTTATTAAAGTAAGACGAAACCCTTTTCTTAATATTTTTAGCTTTTCCTACATATAAAATAGTCCCGTTTTTATCATAATATTGATAAACTCCGGGAAGCGATGGCAATGTTTTTATTTGAATTTCTAATTCCAAAAAGTGCTCTAATTTAAAAAAAATAAAATTACAGATTTTTATTGAATTTGTAATTTTCTTTTATGAAGTTAAATTATATCGATTTTTAAGATGAAATAAATAACTGTTGAAGCCATTTATTCATCACAAAAACGATTTGCGATTAAAAATAATCAATGAACTGGTTTAAATTTTATGCAATTTCTTCAACATTCTCATGCGGGAATGCTTTTTTGTTGAAGAAAATTAAAATACCGACCGCCGTAGAAATGGAAGCATCGGCGACGTTAAAAATTGCGTTGAAAAAAGTAAATGGTTTTCCGCCCCAAAAAGGCAACCAACTTGGCAAATCACCGCTCCAAATAGGAAAATAAAGCATATCTACCACTTTGCCGTGAAATAAGGTTCCATAAGGCTTTTCAGCAAACAACGTGGCAACAGCGTTTCTTGGCGTATCGAAAATAACACCATAAAAAACGGAGTCTATAATATTTCCCATGGCTCCGGCAAAAATAAGCGAAATTGCCAAAATTAAAATAGCTGGTGCATTTTTTTTAACAGAACTATAAAGCCAATAACCTATTCCAACTATGGCAAATAACCTGAATATCGTTAAAAACAATTTACCGGTTCTGCCTCCAAATTCCGCACCCCAGGCCATACCGTTATTTTCAATAAAATGAATGCGAAACCAATCGAATACAACCACATCTTCACCGTACAAAAAATTGGTTTTTATGTATATTTTGCTAATTTGATCAATTAACAATATTAAAATGATGATGATGATGGGTTTTTTCAACGGTAGTAGATTTTATTTAAGCGTAGTAAAAAAACGAAGCTTCAACGAATTGAAGCTTCGCAATAGTATATAACTTGTTATTATTGTTGCATATTTTTGGCCTCAATGCTCAAGGTTGCATGCGGCACTAATTTTAAACGTTCCTTTTGAATCAATTTACCGGTTACGCGGCAAATTCCATAGGTTTTGTTTTCAATGCGCTGCAAGGCATTTTTTAAGTCGCGAATAAACTTTTCCTGGCGAATGGCCAATTGTACATTTGCTTCTTTTGACATAGTTTCTGAACCTTCTTCAAAAGCTTTGAATGTAGGCGAAGTATCATCGGTACCGTTATCACTGTCGTTTTTAAAAATGCTTTTTAAGAGTGCTAAATCTTCTTCGGCACGTTCTTTTTTCAGCAAAATTAATTCTTTAAATTCAGCCAAATCTTTATCTGAATATCTATTATTATCATCCATAACTTAATTTTTCTCTATTAATATTTTCGTTTGCACATCGTCAAAGGCAATTTCAGTACCATTTTCTAATTCATCAACAAAAACGAGTTCTTTCGTTAATGTTTCGGTTTTAATATAATGTTCATTTGCTGCAATTGAACGCCCTAATATATCATTTTTTTGAATAACTAATGTAATTTTGTCAGTAACTTCCAATCCTGAATCCTTACGTAAATTTTGCACCCTGTTTACCAGCTCTCTAGCATTGCCTTCCATGCGTAAATCATCGGTAATTGTAATGTCTAACGCCACAGTTAAACCACCTTGATTGGCCACCAGCCATCCTTCAATATCCTGTGAAATAATTTCTACTTCGTCAAGTTTTAAAGTTACAACTTTCTCATTTATTACCAACGATATTTCTTGTTGTTTTTCAACAATCGCAATATCATTTTGCGTTAAATTCTGAATGGCTTCAGAGATTATTTTCATATCTTTTCCAAACCTTGGCCCCAACACCTTAAAATTAGGTTTTATGGTTTTTACCACGATTCCGGAGGCATCATCAATCAATTCAATTTCTTTAACGTTCACTTCCGATTTTATCAAATCTGCCACTGCTAAAATTTCCGCTCTTTCCTCATCATTTAACACAGGAATCATAATTCTTTGCAAGGGCTGACGCACTTTAATCATTTCTTTTTTACGCAATGATAAAACCATAGAGGCAATTTTTTGAGCCTGTTGCATTTTGTGCTCTAACTTATTATCGACTAAACTTTTATCATACGCTGGAAAAGTTGCCAAATGTACGGATTCAAATTTTTCTTTTTCAGAAACATTTGTTAAATCTTTGTAAAGATTGTCCATAAAAAATGGTGCAATTGGAGCGCCCAATTTCGCGACGGTTAATAGGCAAGTATAAAGCGTTTGATAGCCCGAAACTTTGTCTTTTTCATAATCACCTTTCCAAAAACGTCTTCTGCTTAAGCGTACAAACCAGTTGCTTAAATTTTCTGAAACAAAATCTTGAATGGCTCGAGCCGCTTTTGTTGGCTCATAATCTTCATAAAAACTTTCAACATTTTTTATTAAGGTATTCAGTTCAGATAAAATCCAACGGTCAATTTCAGGTCTTTCATTTATGGCAATTTCTTCTTCGGAATAGGAAAATTTATCCAAATTAGCATACAAAGCAAAAAACGAGTAGGTATTGTAAATTGTTCCGAAGAATTTTCTTCGAACCTCGTCAATGCCTTCCAAATCAAATTTTAAATTGTCCCACGGATTCGCATTTACAATCATGTACCAACGCGTTGCATCAGCGCCGTATTTGTCCATCGTTTCAAAAGGGTCGACTGCATTTCCCAATCGCTTCGACATTTTTTTGCCTTCCTTGTCCAGCACCAATCCGTTTGAAACCACGTTTTTATACGCAACGGAATCAAAAACCATGGTTGATATTGCGTGAAGCGTATAAAACCAACCTCTTGTTTGGTCAACGCCTTCAGCAATAAAATCGGCAGGAAAGAATTTATTATTGTCTATCAACTCTTTATTTTCGAACGGATAATGCCATTGCGCATAAGGCATTGAGCCAGAATCAAACCAAACATCTATCAAATCGGCTTCACGTTTCATCGGTTTTCCTGAAGCCGAAACCAAGACAATTTCATCAACCACATTTTTATGCAAATCGATTTTGTCATAATTTTCTTCGCTCATATTCCCCACTTCAAAATCCGCAAAAATAGTGGCTTTCATCTGCCCGGCTGCAACAGATTTTTTCATTTCTGTCATTAATTCTTCCACCGAACCGATAAATATTTCTTCTGTTCCGTCTTCCGTTCTCCAAATTGGCAAGGGAATTCCCCAGTAACGTGAACGGGATAAATTCCAGTCGTTGGCGTTTTTTAGCCAGTTGCCAAAACGGCCTTCACCGGTTGATTTTGGTTTCCAGTTAATGGTATTGTTCAAATCGAACATGCGATCGCGTTTGTCGGTCACTTTTATAAACCAGGAATCTAACGGATAATATAAAACTGGTTTGTCTGTTCTCCAGCAATGCGGATAACTGTGTTTGTATTTTTCAACGTTAAACGCTTTGTTTTCTTCTTTTAATTGAATGGCAATTTCAACATCTAATGAACGCTCCGGAGCTTCACCATCCTCATAATATTCATTTTTCACATATTTTCCGGCATATTCACCCATATGTTTGGTGAATCTTCCCTGTAAATCAACCAATGGAACCGGATTCCCATTGTCATCCAACACCAACATTGGCGGAACTTCTGGAACAGCTTGCTTTGCAACCATCGCATCATCGGCTCCAAAAGTTGGCGCTGTGTGCACAATTCCTGTACCGTCTTCGGTTGTAACAAAATCACCGGCAATGACCCTAAAAGCATTTTCCGGATTTTTATACGGAAGCGCGTATGGCATCAATTGCTCATATCTTAAACCAACCAAATCGGCTCCTTTACATTCACCAACAATAAAATAGGGTATTTTTCCTGCCTTGCCAGCAGGCAGGTTGTCGTTTTCGTTTTCGTTATATTCAGAAAGCTGAGACTCACTTTCAATAGCAAAGAATTTGCCTGAAAATTGTTTTCCAACCAAAGCTTTTGCCAAAATTACGTTGATAGGCTCAAACGTATATTGGTTGAAAGATTTCACCAAAACATAATCAATCTTTTTTCCAACCGTAAGTGCAGTATTTGACGGCAATGTCCAAGGCGTTGTTGTCCAAGCCAAAAAATAAGTAATATCCCATCCTAAATCCTTCCCAAAGGGATGCACTTTTAAATCCTGTCTTGAAATTCCCTTTCCTTCGGAAAGAGCTGGGGATAGGACTTTAAATTGTGCAACAACAGTTGTATCTGTAATATCCTGATACGTTCCCGGTTGGTTTAATTCGTGCGAACTTAAACCTGTTCCCGCTTTTGGAGAATAAGGCTGAATGGTGTATCCTTTGTAAATCAATCCTTTTTTATACAATTGGGACAACAACCACCAAACCGTTTCCATATATTTTGGCTTGTAGGTTACGTATGGATCTTCCATATCCACCCAATAACCAATGCGTTTGGTTAAATCGTTCCAAACATCGGTATAGCGCATTACGGCATTTTTACAAGCTTCATTATATGCTTCAACAGAAATTTTTATGCCAAT
Organism: Gelidibacter sp.; assembly: GCA_010906935.1. GTDB lineage: Bacteria > Bacteroidota > Bacteroidia > Flavobacteriales > Flavobacteriaceae > Lutibacter. The sequence continues at coordinate 6,281 of JAAFHC010000024.1, read as the reverse complement.
ATCTTCTTTGGTAATTCCCAATTCCTTTTCAACGCCCAATTCAATAGGCAATCCATGCGTATCCCAGCCTGCTTTTCTTTTTACCTGAAATCCCTGAAGGGTTTTGTAACGGCAAAAAATATCTTTTATGGCACGAGCCATCACATGGTGAATTCCAGGCAATCCGTTGGCCGAAGGCGGTCCTTCATAAAATACAAAGGATTTATTCTCGTCTCTTGTGCTAATACTTTTTTCGAAAATATGTTCCGCTTCCCAAAACGCCAAAGTCTCTTCTGCTACTTTAGTGAGGTCCAATCCTTTATATTCTCTAAATTTTTTGCTCATTTTATGCCCTTAAATCAATTAGTGTGCGAAATTACGTATTTTATTGAAAATATCATTTCATATGTAAATAATTATTGTATTATTCGGGCATATGTAATTCGCATACTTTCATTGGTTTCTACGAAGTGTTTTCGTTATGCTTATTTCATAAATTGTAAAAAAAATCAGACTTTTTTTAGGCTGAAATTACCTTGGTTTTGTTGAAAACAGAAAAAAATAAGTTAAAAATTTGGGCGTTCCCACCTTTTCGGCGGGCAGGCACCGCTAAAAAAGCGGTCGTGCTTTCCGCTGCAATCTTTTTCTTGGCGAAAAGCCAATAAAAAGGGTTTCCGCTGCAAACAAGGTTCACTGAACACCAATACAAAATAATAAAAAGGTGAAGTAATCACTAACGCAAATTGAATAAACAATCAAAATACTTATAAAATGAAAATTCTTCAGCAGTATTAAATTGAATATCATATCTTTAAAAACGGAAAAGACAATCATCTAATTATTAAAAAAAGCTATGGAATTACAACGCATTCAAAACAAAATTTACGAAATAAGAGGGCAGCGTATGATGCTCGATTTCGATCTTGCAGAAATGTATGAAGTGGAAACTCGAGCATTAAAACAGGCAATTAAACGAAATATTGATCGCTTTCCTAATGATTTTATGTTTGAATTAAATGAAAAAGAAATCGAAAATTTGGTATCACAATCTGTGATACCATCTAAAAGTAAACTTGGTGGCGCAAAACCTTTCGCCTTTACGGAGCAAGGTGTTGCAATGCTTTCAAGCGTATTAAACAGCAAAAAAGCAATACAAGTAAATATTGCAGTTATAAGGGCCTTTGTAGTATTGCGACAACATTTAGCCGATTACAAAGACCTCAAAGAAAATATTGCAACTCTTGAAAAACAAATGAATCTTAATTTTAAAGATATTAACCAGGCTTTGCATTATTTATTGAACAAAGACGAGCAACAAATTTCGCAACATGAAAGAAAACAAATTGGGTTTAAAAAATGAATATTACAAAATGATTTTTCGACTTTCAGACTTTTAACTTTTTAACCTAAAAAAATTAATTCCCCCTTTCTTTCTGAATTTTTTCGTAAGCAATGCTCACCTGCTTAAATTTTTCTTCAGCGCCTTTTATATGTTCGTCGCCAAGATGCTGCAGTTTATCCGGATGGTATTTTTTGGCCATTTTCCGGTACGCCAATTTTACTTCATCATTGGTAGCTGTTTTTTCAATTTCCAAAATACGGTAAGCGCTGTCGGAACTGTTATAAAACATCGCTTTTATCGATTCAAAATCGTGGGGATTCACATACAAATAACCTGCAATTGTTTTTATAGCATTTACCTCAACTTCTTGAACGGCACCGTCGGCATTTGCAATGCCAAACAAAAAATGAATAAGCTGCAAACGCGAAGCATGCGTTAAATTTTGACGAATTTGTGTACAAACTTGAGGTGTTGATATTTGATTGTTTTTAATAAAAATATTGAATAATTTAAATGCATTGTTGGCACGTTCTTCTCCGTAAATGCGCTTAAAATGTTCTCTTACAAATAACAATTCCCGCTCGTTTACATTTCCGTCTGATTTAATAACTACCGACGACAACAACAATAAACTTACTTCAAAATCTCCAGATTGAACATTTAGGCTTGTTCTTCCAAAAGTTTTAGCCAGTTCAAGATCTGCTTTTGAAAATCCGTCAATAAAACTGCCAACCGCAAAGCCCAAAATACTGCCAATTGGACCTCCAAGTGTAAATCCTAAACCAGCACCCAACCATTTAACAAAATTTGCCATAATTTCTATTTAGAGGGCAAAGATACATTGATTTATAAGTGAACTGGTTAAACTTTTTACAATTGGCTACAAAATGTTATTTTTCACTCCCTTTTTGTCTTTTTTGAACTCCGTAGCGATGCTATGCACTTAAAAAAAGCCTTCAATTGAGCAAAAAATTCCTATTTCCTGCCTGCCGGCGAGGCAGGTTCGCTTCAATCAAAAAAGTTTAAACCAGTTCAGTATCCTAAATGTAAACGCAATAACAATTGTTAAAATAGTTATAAACTTTTTCCTTAAGGAGATATTTAAAATTTGTGTTTAGTCATTTCATATTTAATCTGTTATATTTGCAGTAAATTACGTTTAACTAAAAAAATAAAAATATGTATCCACCAGAATTGGTAAAACCCATGCAAGCAGAGCTTGAAAATGCAGGTTTTACATCATTACATACCGCTCAGGAAGTTGAAGCGGCATTAAAAAAAGAAGGTACCACATTGGTTGTCGTTAATTCCGTTTGTGGTTGTGCCGCCGGTACAGCGCGCCCTGGAGCTGTTGTTTCTTTGCAATACGACAAAGTGCCAACAAATTTAGTGACTGTTTTTGCAGGCGTTGACAGTGAAGCCACAGCAAAAGCGCGTGAAAACATGATTCCATTCCCTCCATCATCACCGGCAATTGCCTTGTTTAAAGATGGTGCTTTGGTTCATATGTTAGAGCGTCATCATATTGAAGGCCGACCTGCAGAAGTGATTGCTTCAAATTTAGCAGGAGCTTACGAGGAATTTTGTTAATTTAATTTCTTTCCTAATGAAAATAATTAAAAATATCTCGAAATCGATTGTCTTATTGACAATCGTTTTTGGTTGCACAAGCACTACGGAATTAGGCAAAGAAGATGATTTAGCCGAACTAAACAGTTTAAAGGAAGAAATTGAGCTGTTGATTGATACAAGCATTTGTTCAGAAAATTCGGGTTGTGATTATATTGCCTTCGGAAGCAAAGCTTGCGGCGGTCCAAAAACATATCTTGTATTCAGCACTTCAATTAATGTTGAATTACTTCAGCAAAAAGTAGCAACTTACAACGCACTAGAAACTTCCTTCAACCAAAAATGGGGAATTATTTCCGATTGCATGTATCTTTTACCACCAACAAAAGTTGAATGCATAAACGGGAAATGTACGGCAGTTTACTAAGATCAAGTTCAAATAAATTATGAAAAACTACTGATATTCTCCGTAGTTTTTTTTATTTTTAAGCATTATTTTTCCAAATTATGAACACCCAACAAATTATTAAAAATACTGAAACATTTGTGAAAAACGCCTTAAAAAATGCAGAAGGCGGCCACGATTGGTTTCATATTTTACGTGTTTGGAACAATGCAAAACTCATTTCAAAAAATGAAAATGTCGACGAATTTGTGGTGGAATTGGGCGCCTTGTTGCACGATATTGCCGATTCAAAATTTCACGATGGCGACGAAACAATTGGACCTAAAATAGCACGAGAATTTTTGGAAAGCCAACAAGTTGATGATTCAGTTATTAATCATATTGAAAACATCATTACCAATATTTCTTTCAAGGGCGGAAATTTTGAACAGAAATTTAACTCGCCTGAACTGGAAGTTATTCAAGATGCAGACAGACTGGATGCCATTGGCGCTGTTGGTATTGCGCGCTGCTTTAATTATGGCGGATTTAAAAACAGACCACTTTACAATCCGGAAATTACACCCAATTTAAACCAGTCAAAAGAAGCCTATAAAAATTCAGAAGCGCCGACAATCAATCATTTTTATGAAAAATTATTGTTATTAAAAGATAGAATGAATACAGTTACCGGCAGGGAAATCGCTGCAGACAGGCATCAATATATGGAACATTTTTTAAATCAATTTTATGATGAATGGAATGGGAAGATGTAATAAAAAATGTTTAATAGCGTTAATATTTCTTTATGGTTCCAAGAAAAGTGTTCTGAAAATCAAAAAACCAGTGATCCAGAGGTTATAAAGTTATGTTAAAATTTCATATACATTGATAGTTTTTATATCTTTACTCACTTTTATAAATTCAAATGAATAATTATAGAAAATATAAGATTAAATGAATACCTATAAACTTTTTACATTTCTGCTTTTACTGGCCAGTTCGCTGATTTATTCACAAGCCAGCATCGAACACAAAATCACGAAAGGTGAAAGTATTTATGCAATAGCTAAAAAATACGATGTAAAAGAGGCTACTATTTATGAATTAAATCCTCATGTTAAAGGGAAATTATTAAAATTGAATGCTACTTTACTAATCCCTAACAATAAATTTACTGCCGAACAAACAGCTGTAAACATTTCAAAAGAAGACTTGTCTCAAACTCAAAACCATATAATTGCATCAGGTGAGACTTTGTCTAAAATTTCAAAAAAATACGGAACTTCCATAAAAGAGTTGGAACGTTTAAACCCTACGGTTGCCAAAAAACTTCCAATTGGTTATTCCTTAATTATCAGAGAAGAACCGCCTACAATTGAAGCAATTACCAAGGAATTCGGCGAAAATGCAATCGTTGAAAATACCCCAGAACTTGCAACAGAAGAACCTGCCAAAATTCAATTTTTAATAGAAACTGCTTCAAAAAATTTAGGAACCAGATACAGAAGTGGCGGAACTACGCTTAGCGGTTTTGATTGTTCGGGATTGATGTTCAATACCTTTAAAGAAATAGACTTTACCCTGCCAAGATCATCCAATCAGCAAGCTAAAATAGGCGCTAAAATTCAAAAATCCCAAGCACAAAAAGGTGATTTAATATTTTTTGCCACCAATGGCCGAGGAACTATCAATCACGTAGGAATGATTACGGAAATTATTGGAGACGAAATAAAATTTATTCACTCATCCGTTCAATTGGGTGTTATTGTTTCCTCTATCAAGGAAGCTTATTATTCTAAAAGATTCAAGCAAATAAATAGGGTTTTAGGCTTAAAAACGGAAAAAGATTAGTTTACAGTCTGAAATCTCAGTTTTCAGTTACAGTTGGCAGTTTGTCATTATTTGCTACCCTATCCCAAATTTTTAGCGTTGAGATTAAGCTTTTACAAAGGCAAAATGAGGTTGATTTAACCATTAAAGAAATATAATTCTTAACTTTATCAACCCATTTAACTTTTAACCTTCCTCCGGCAGGCAAGCTTTTAATATTTATCCCATCGCCGGCATACAATCTTTAAACTTTATTCAAAATCAGGTTTGCGTTTTTCTAAAAATGCGGTGGTGCCTTCCTTAAAATCGGAAGTGCCAAAAATAAGTCCGAATTGTTCTATTTCCACGCCAAATCCGTTTACCAAATTGGCATAATTTGCATTGATGGCTTTAATTGCGGCAGCAATGGCCACGGAAGAATTTTGGGCCATTCTTTTCGCCAATTTTTCGCACAATGGCAATAATTCTTCCTGTTCCACCACATAATTTACCAAGCCCCAATCTTTAGCTTCGGCTGCGGAAATCATATTGGCAGTCATTATCATTTCCATGGCTTTTCCTTTTCCAACCAATTGCGGCAATCTTTGTGTGCCTCCATAACCTGGAATCACGCCCAAAGAAACTTCCGGCAAGCCCATTTTTGCGTTTGTGCTTGCAACCCTAAAGTGCGCAGCCATCGCCAATTCCAAACCGCCTCCCAATGCAAATCCATTGACTGCTGCAATTACCGGCTTGCTTAGATTTTGGACAAAATCGAATAAGATTTTTTGGCCTTTTCGCGCCAATTCAGTTCCTTCTTCAATATTGAAATTTGCGAACTCAGAAATATCGGCACCGGCAACAAAAGCCTTTTCACCGCTTCCGGTTATAATAATTGCCTTTACAAATTGATTGGCTTCTAAAGCACTAAAAGCCGCATGCAGTTCTTCAATGGTTTTGATGTTAAGCGCATTTAATTTTGTTGGACGGTTAATGGTAATTAACGCGGTGTTTTCTAGCTGTGTTACAATGATATTCTCAAAATGCATACTATTAATTTTTAGGTAATTTAACTTTAAATACGGTTCCTATATTTACTTGGGAAGTGAATGAAACATTGCCGTCATACGCGTCAACAATATTTTTTACCATCGCCAATCCCAATCCCATTCCGCTGGTTTTGGTGGTAAATTT
>JAAFHC010000235.1 GCA_010906935.1 Gelidibacter sp. | reverse complement strand
ATTTTGTTAATTTAATTGTGTAGCGAATCATAATGTATATATTTTTTTCAAATATACAAAATAATACGTCATATTACAATTAACTTAACACTAGTACAAACCGACAAACATTCAATTAAAATATTACTAGCGGAAAAATCTCCGATTTTTACGTCGCACAAATCTTATACAAACCGTTAGCGGTAATAATTTGACGAATAATGCGTAAAATCAAAATATTGTACATATATTTGTACAAATTATATAAATTATGGTAGTCGCAAATATTTCAGATTTCAGAAAAGATATTAAATCTTACTTTGATAGAGTAGCATTAAACTTTGAAACTCTAATTATAAATCGTGGGAAAGATTCAGGGATTGTTGTTATTTCACTTGAAGAATATAATTCACTAATTGCAACAAATTATGAATTATCAAACAGAACTAACGAAAGTAGGTTAGATTCTGCTATTGACAAATTTAAGAGAGGTAACTCATTTTCTAAAGACTTAATTGAGGAATAAGATGAAATATGTATTTGTTGATGAATCTTGGGATGATTATTTATATTGGCAAAAAATTGACAAGAAGAAAGTTAAAAAAATAAATGATCTACTCAAAGATATTTCAAGAAATCCTTTTGAAGGAATAGGAAAACCAGAACCATTGAAACACAAATATGCTGGATTTTGGTCAAGAAGAATTGATGATGAACACAGATTAATTTACAGATTTATCGATGATGAAATTCAAATTTTGAAATGTAGACATCATTACGACTAATATTACTATCGCTAACACACGTTTTGCGTTATTGCGAATTTTGTGCAAGCCGGATGTTTTTCTTTCGCAAGAAATACTATTTTTAACAGAAAATAAGCAGTTCCGAAGCTCGCAACAGCTCAAAGCGTGGGGACGTCAGTTAAAAAAAATCCCTTGAATGCATTAGCTGATGGGAATATGTTAAATCGCAACATGACGAAGTCTTAATTAACATATTATCATAATATTAGAACAAAATGACCGAAAAACAAATTTTCATAGCCATTATCTTAAGTGTTATTGGACTTGGCGTTTGGATTGTGGCCAGCAGGATGTCCAACGAAGTGGAGGCATGGGACAGTATTCAATATTATCAAATAAGTCTGCCAGCAATGTTTATCGCATCAGCCATTGCAGGATTCATTGAGCCTAAACGTCCTTGGATGTGGGGCGTTTTTGTTGTTATTCTTCAGCCAATAGCCCTTTTTATACAAACTGGAGGCGGTCCCTATATATTGGTTGGTTTATTCTTTTTCTTTTTTTTCATTGGGCTGGCAATAGGCTTTGCTTATGTTGGTAAATGGTTACGAAAATTCGCCAATTAGGCGAGTGTCAATCTCATGCAACAGATAAATTTTCTCCAAAATGAAATCAATTAAAAATTGCGCCTGTTTTGTGCTGAAATAGATTCTGTTAGCAGTATGTTTGCCTCACAAAAATTATCACAGTAAGCATACAAATATTTATGCAGGAATCTGCTCATTTTAAAGGATTTTCATTGGCAATTATAGCTTCGGTTCTTTGGGGAATTTCAGGAACTTTTGCCCAATTTCTGTTTCAGCAAAGAGGCATTAATGTAGAATGGTTAATCACCACAAGAATGCTGATTGCCGGTTTTATGTTGCTCTTGATTGCTGGCTTTAATAAAAATCCCGACCTATGGAATATTTGGAAAACAAAAAAAGATGCCATTCAATTGGTATTGTTCAGCATCACTGGGATATTGGCCGTGCAATACACTTATTTTGCTGCAGTAAAATATTCTAATGCCGCTACAGCAACAATTTTGCAATATGCCGGTCCGGTATTAATTGCCATATACCTCGCTTTTAAAAACCACAGACTCCCAAAAACTTTCGAATATTTAGCAATTTTATTGGCGGTTTTGGGAACTTTTTTATTGGTGACCCATGGCAATATTCACAGTTTAACTATTTCAGGAATTGCCTTTTTTTATGGAATTGCCTCGGCATTTGCTTTAGCGATTTATACCTTACAACCTATTGCTTTGTTAAAAAAATACAGTTCAACCGCAATCATAGGTTGGGGATTGTTTATTGGCGGAGTTTCATTTTCATTCGTTAAAGCGCCTTGGAATGTTGAAGGCGTTTGGGATGTTTATACGTATTCCTATACTTCTTTCATTATTTTGTTTGGTACTTTGGCGGCATTTTATTTTTATTTAAAAGCGGTGCAACTTATTGGTGGACAAAAAACAAGTTTATTGACTTCTGCCGAACCGCTTTCTGCTACCATACTTGCTATTTTATGGCTAAACATTCCCTTTGAAACCATTGATTGGATAGGAAGTTTTTGCATTATTTCTACAGTATTTTTACTTGGCAAGAAGAAAAAAGCTATTGCCAACAAAATGCTTGATCTAAAAACCAGCGAGATTCTTTAGACACGATCGGGACGCTCGCCCCAGCGATAATAAAAAAAGCCCAAACAAATTGCTTGGACTTTTTCAATTTCAATAAACGTTTAAACTATTCTTTGCTGAATAAATAACCCATTAATCCGCCAAAATCGCCATAAACTTGTTGATAGCGTATTTTCCCTTCGGCATCAAAATCGTAAGACTCATATAATTTTAAGACGCCTGATTTGGCTGCAGTGGAATCTGTTGCAGGAACCATAACTTCCCAGGTGCTATACAAACGAACAGAGCCATCTGCCAATTTAGTATCAGGATTAACGCCCGGCAATAAAACTGGTG
>JAAFHC010000023.1 GCA_010906935.1 Gelidibacter sp. | reverse complement strand
ATTTTTAGAATTGATGCAAATTGTGGATGGAACGTAAACGAAACTATCAAAAACTCCATAGAATTGCTGAAATTAGGCGTTGAATTTATAGAGCAACCGCTTGCGCCAACCAACTGGAAAGGCGCTAAAATACTATTTGACAATTCCTATTTGCCCATTATTGCAGATGAAAGCTGTCTTACAGAAAGCGATGTTGAAAAATGTTACAATCATTTTCATGGCATCAACATAAAATTGATGAAGTGCGGCGGATTAACACCCGCCAAAAGAATGATTTCTAAAGCCAAATCTTTGGGTTTAAAAACCATGGTTGGCTGTATGACGGAATCTTCCGTAGGCATTTCAGCCATTGCACATTTAACACCAATACTGGATTTTGTTGATATGGATGGCGCATTGCTGTTAGAAAATGATATCGCTAAAGGAGTAAAATTAGAAAATGGAAACATTATTTTTTCAAACACAAACGGAATTGGCGTTGAATTGCTTCAGAAGAAATAAATCATTTCTTGTAAAATTAACTTAATGCTCCTAATTTATGAAAGTTAATGCCTCAAAAAAACACTATGATTAAATGATTTGAATCCATAAAAAATAATTTTTAAATATTTACAAAATTTTAACATATTTTTTTTTGGTAATTAGATTTATTTTGTATCTTTGCCTTGGTAAGTTTCATAGCTTACCATCTTTTTCATAGCAATTTTCCTCACTCTCCTTGAGTGAGGTTTCTTTTTTTATAGAGGTTGCATAATACAACACATTTATTATTAGAAAATGAAAGTCTGAATTATTATAAAGCAACTCTTCGTTTTAATCGTATTATTTTATTCATATTTTTTTGATTTTAGAATCTTAAAAATCATCTTACTTCGAATTGACATAATTTTCTAAAGATCTTAATATCATTATATTTTAAAATTTATTTCACTACCAGATTAGTTCATAAAAAAGCAATATTTCATTGTTTAGAATTAATTTTTTTTATTGGAAGAAATCCTCGGAAAGAGAAATAATTTTATCTTTGATTTAAATAGATCAGATTATAATGCTTCAAATTTTTCTAAATAGCTAAAAATAAAAATGCTCAATACCTCAAAAAAGGAAAGTTTCAAATTTTGTTGCTATATTTTTCTCCAACTGGTAGTCATATTTATTGGGACCAATATTTATTCGCAGTCTTATACCAAAATTAACACTTTCACTACAAATGAAGGCTTGCCAAGTAATCATATTTATGATATTATTCAAGATAATAATGGTTTTCTATGGATAACCAGTGATAACGGAATATCTCGTTTTGACGGCAGGCATTTTCAAAATTTTTCTATAAAAGACGGATTGCCTTCAAATGATGTTTTACAAGTCATAAAAGATGGAAATGGAACTATATGGATAAATTGTTATAAAGAAGTGCCTGCTTATTTTGATGAACAAAAAAATAGATTTGTTCCATACAAAAATTCCAAAGTGCTTGATGAAATTTCAAAATCATTATTAATTTTTGGACAGCTTCCAAATGGAAATGTTAGATTTTATAATTCAATAGGTTCCGCTATTTTCAAAAACAAAACATTGGTAAACGGAACTATTTATAAAGTAAAAGGTACAAGACAGCTAATTTATTGTAATAATAAAGAGCTATCTCTAAGTGTTTATCCCTTTCTTCAAAAAAACAAAACCTATGATGTCAAATATCTTGTTTATGAAAATGAAAAAAAAATAGACAGTTTTTTAATAAATCAAAAAGCGATAACCTCTTCTTTTTTTACTGATGATAATAAAATTTATGAGTTTAGTGACAACAAAACAATTTCCAGAATAGCTGATTTTAAGTTAAATCCAATCCAACATTCCATAGAGATTGTCAATCTTCCTGAAATAATAGACTGGTATAAATTTTCTGAAAAGTATCTTAGCGTTATCAGTGTTAAAGGGACCATTTATATACTAAACAAAAAAACGTTAAAAATACACCAAACGTTAACTCTTGGATTAGCTATAAATAGCGCATTTATTGATAAAAATAATAATTTATGGATTGGCACATTAGATAAAGGATTGTTATATTACAGCAATACCAGTATTAGAAATTTAAACTTTTCAGCTCATAATATTAGTACTAACTTTTTAAGTATTGCATTAAATAAAACGGGAGAAGTTTTTGCAGGAAATTATCAAGGACAAATACTGGAATCAAAAAATGATTTTTATATAAATCATACCATTATCTCCAATAATAAAAAAACATGGGTAAGGAAAATCATTATTGCTTCCGGGAAAATAATAGCTATCAATGATGCGGGTTACAGTATTAATTTTAAAGAAAATAAAAGTATTTTTAATAATGAAAATACGCAATATTCATTAAAAACAGCTTCAGCACTAAACGACAGCATTCTTTTGATTGGGACTACTTCAGGATTAATTCAGTTAAATTTAAATGACCAGAAATGGAATACGTTGAATAGCCCAAAAGATCGAATTTTAAATATTGTAAAAGCGAATGAAAACACCTTTTATTTCATTGGTCCGGAAGGTGTGTATAAATATAATTATTTAAATAGCACTTATGAAACTATCTCTTTAGATAAAGAGTTGAGAGTTGATAAACCATCCGTTTTAGCTTTCAGTAAAAAAAATATCCTGTGGGTTAGCACCGTTTCTGGCAATCTGTATCAATTGTATAATGATAAAATAATTAGAAAAATTAACAACAATTTAGATTTACCTGAAAATAGCACATGTTTGCTTCCTGTTGAGGATAACTTATGGATAGCAAGTAAATCAGGTATTTATGTCCTTAATAAGGTAAAAAATAATTTTTCAATTTCAAAACTTTCAAAAAGTGATGGTTTGCCATCTAATGTTATAAATGATTTGGCTAATTTTAACGATACCATTTATGCCGCAACAGAAAATGGAATAGCCGTAATTCCATCAAATTTTCAGATCCCCAAATTTAGTATTTCACCAAAACTTATCGCCATAAAAATTAACCAACAAGATTTTCCTTTAGCAAAAAGTTATGATTTGAAGGAGAATCAAACAAATGTAGCATTAGAGTTTTCTGGAGTGGAATTGTCGGGACATTTCAAAAATTTTCAATATTCCATAAATAATAATAAATGGAATAATTTAGAAGGAAATACTTTAAATATTCAATTAAATACTGGAAAAAACGATTTATCTGTTAGAGCTATTGATGTAAATAATAAAATAAGTAATAAACAATTAGAAATTAAATTTTCAATAGCAATTCCATTTTATAAAACCATTTGGTTTTGGTCATTAATCATTTTTACAATTACCGCAGTCCTATTTTGGGTATTTAACCGACTAAAATTTGCCAGACAAAAAAATGCCTACGAACAACAATTGGCATTAGATAAACAACGAAATAAAATCACTGCTGATTTGCATGATGATATTGGTTCGGCATTGAGCAGTTTGCAAATAAATAGTGCCATAGCAAATATTCTAATAAATAAAAATACTAAGGAAGCCCAAAAGGTTTTGAATAAAATTGAAGATCAGTCTAAAAACTTAGCTGATAAAATTGGAGATATTATTTGGAGTATGAAACCCGGAAAAGACGAATTTATGACGATGAGCAGTCGAATAAAAAACTTTACCAATGAAATTTTAGGCTCAACGCATATCAATTATAAAATTAATATTGATGGAATAGTTGATCACAAAATCACAGATATTGCCAGTAGAAAAAATATTGTTCTACTAACAAAAGAAGCTATAAACAATACCGTAAAATACAGTAAAGCAACACAAATAACTATTAATTTGCATTTAGACGGAAATATCATAATGCTCGAGATCATAGATAACGGAATAGGTTTCGACACGAGTAAAATTTCAGGAAACGGCTTAACAAATATGAGAAAAAGAGTAGAAGAATTAAATGGTGGTTTTACAATAACTTCGAAACCAGAACAAGGCACAATCATCTCGGCCAGTTTTCCGCTTGTCCCTTAATTTAATGACAATGGATAATGAGGATTGTTTTGTAAATTTACAATATGGCAATACGCATTTATATATATGATGACAGTAATGACAGGCGAGACAGCCTGAGAGCATTAATTTCCCTAAATGATGAATTAAAGTTTGTAGGTGAAGCGCCTAATTGCAAAAACGTTTTAGCTGAAATCGAAACCTATTATCCAGATGTAGTCTTAATGGACATCAATATGCCCGAAGTAGATGGTTTGGAAGGTTTGAAATTGATAAAAATAAATCATCCCGAAGTTAAAGTACTGATGCAAACCGCTTTTGATGACAGCGAAAAAATATTCACAAGCATAAAAAATGGCGCCAGTGGTTATATTTTAAAAAATGATAAACCACAGCGCATTCTTCAAGCCATTGAAGAAGTTTATCAGGGTGGAGCTTCTATGAATCCTACCATTGCACAAAAGGTTTTGGATTACTTCAAGCCTTCAAAAACCAAATCGCCATTGAGCGCAAAAGAAAACGAAGTTTTGGCACTTTTGTCCCAAGGATTGAGTTACAAAATGGTCGCTGACAAACTTGGCGTGAGTTACACCACCATAAATACACATACCAAGCGCATTTACGAAAAACTACATATTTCTTCACTTGGCGAAGCTATTGCCTATTATTACAAAAATCTAAAATAAAATACTGTCCCTATATTTAGGGATTTTTATTTCCATATCAAAACTCATCTTTGTATTGTTACTCTAAAACAAATCAAAATGAATCAGACAAAAACAGTTCTTAGTATTTTACTGCTTTTCCTAATTGCAACGCAAATTAGTTTTGCAGGTAATCCAATTCCAGGAATTGGGATTGTAGTCAAGCGTAATCCTGGTGGCGGTCAAATTAAAATTATTACGGGAAGTGACGGTGGTTTTTCTACTCAATTACAAGAGGGAGAATATGAATTATCCGTATCACAAGTGCAATTGCAATCTTCGGTAAACGGAATCATAAAAAGCAATTATCCTAATAGTTCATACCGATACAATGGAAGCGGAATTCAAATTATTATTGAAAGTTCAGCAACATCATACAAATCAAAAGCTGCAGACGGAAGAACGTATAGCATTGTTATTACTGTTCCCAAAGGAGGCGCAACGCTTTCTGGAAAAATGAATTGGGACGATACCGTAATGAAAAATCAAGAAATCAGTTGCCCCGATGGTTTTGTAATGTATAATGGAAAATGTGTGCCGATAAGAACACAAGGAAAATTAAAAGGTAAAGTTACTAAATCTGGTAATGAAGGGATGCTTACCGAAATTAGTTGCCCCGATGGTTTTGTAATGTCTAATGGCGAATGTGTACCGATAGTAGCTGCAATCTCTAAACCAATTCCGGGAGTTGGGATTGTAGTTAAATCAAATAAACCAGCTATCAACGTTTCTTTTTCTGGTAATGTGGGCTCGTCATCATCAGATAGTATTTCTAACAAGTCTAGTTTTAATCCAAATTTAGGTTTAGAAATAATCTGGAAAAACTTTGGAATTGGTTTGGATGCAGGAACTTTTAGTACAAAACCTCATTTTGATTTCGACGGTTATGCTGCACCTTTGCAAAACTTAGATTTTATAAAAATAACAAATACTAAAAGCAATTGGACCAGCACCTACATTTTATTTGGACCTCAATATTCTTTTGATTTAAATGCTGCAAAAAATAAACTAGTCTTCACCGCATCTTTAAAAGGAGGTTTAACTATAAATTCTGCACCAAATTTTTCAGTAACCGATAATAACACTCCGCCAAAAAGCAATGCAGCATATTTTGCACCGCAGGAATATAAAAAAAATGCTTTTACACTAAAACCAAGTGTCACTTTTACCTATTGGCTAAATGAAAATTTTGCCGCAAATGTAAACGCACAATACCTTACACAAACTGGACAAAAGGAGTTTTCAACTTCATATACTGATTTGAGTAAAGTAGAATTTAATTTGGAAAGCCAAAAAGTGCAAGGGCAAATAAATGCTGCTCCAAAATTAGTAACAAACACCAAAGGACCAGATAAATATATGAGTTTTGGATTGGGACTTACTTATAGTTTCCGTAAAGGTTGGGATGGTTCTATAAAAGGAGGTAAAACCGATAGACAAATGCAAGCAAACATAAATACTTCGCGTGGAAACATCAAAAAAATTAAAATAGATGAACATCCAGATACAACGACACAAGAAGAAAGCGAAGCAACTGATGAATCATTAAGAAAAGGAATTAATGAAAATGGCCTTAAAAAAAATGAAGCTGATTCAAGCTCAAAAGCAACAGCCCGAAAAGGTTGGGATGGTACTGTAAAAGGAGGTTCTATTGTTCAAGAAGAAAGCGGTACAAGCGATGAATCATTAAAAAAAGGTATTAAAGAAGGAGGACTTAAAAAAAATGAAGCTGATACAAGCTCAAAAGCAACGGCCCGAAAAGGTTGGGATGGTTCTATAAAAGGAGGCAACATCACACAAAGTGAAATCAAAGCAATCGCAGAAACATTGGTAAACTTAACTAAAAAGGATTGGGAAGATTCAGCAAATAACGAAAATAGAACAAAAGCTGAAGTCAAAGCAATTGCAGAAACATTGGTAAACTTGACTAAAAAGGGTTGGGATGGTTCTGTAAAAGGTGGCAACATAATACAAACTGAAATCAAAGCAATCGCAGAAACATTAGTAAACTTGACTAAAAAGGGTTGGGATGGTTCAGCAAATAACGAAAATAGAATACAAAGTGAAATCAAAGCAATCGCAGAAACATTGGTAAACTTGACCAAGAAAAATTGGGGAGATTCAGCAAAAGGCCTAAGAGGTATTGACAAAAAAGATATAAGAAGAGGAATTAAAGAAGACGGTGTTAGTGGGAAAAAGAATAGTATTTCCGCACCTTCTGCTGAAAGATCAATAAAAGAAAAGGGAGTTGCTGTAAAAGGAGGTATTAGAAAAAATGAAGCTGATACAAGCTTAAAAGCAACAGCCCGAAAAGGTTGGGATGGTACTGTAAAAGGAGGTTCTATTGTTCAAGAAGAAAGCGGAACAAGCGATGAATCATTAAAAAAAGGTATTACAGAAGGAGGACTTAAAAAAAATGAAGCTGATACAAGCTCAAAAGCAACAGCCCGAAAAGGTTGGGATGGTTCTGTAAAAGGAGGTAAAATGTCAAAAGCGGATTCAGGAATAGTGAATAATGAAAGTACAATTGTCACAAGAAAAAATGAAGTAAGCTTATCTAACTTAGTAAAGATTACTATTAAATATAGTGGTGAAAAAACTAATGAAGGAACACCAATAGTTGTTGGGAATTTTGTTACTGGAACTATTTCCAATATGCCAAAAGGAACCAAGATAAAGATTTTACAATCATACTCTGGAGATGAAGGATCTGCTATTACAGATGAAAAAGGAAATTTTTCAATTATACTAAATCATGATACCTTACATACCATTTATGTAAATGATGAAGAATATGGAAGTATAAAAATTGAAGCAGTGAACAAATAATTGGGAACCAATAGTCCAAATTTACAGAGAAAAGGTTGGGATGGTTCTGTAAAAGGAGGTAAAACAAAAATAACTATAAATTTTTCAACTATTGGTATTGAAAATGACGGCGGACCAGCCTCACAAGTATATGGATATGGTGGCCCAGTAGTTTATGATTTATGTTTTCAGTTTTCAGATTGCCAAGGCCAGGGTTGTGATTATGGAGGAAGCGTATGTTTTATTAATTTAGTTTTATGTGATGACGATAATGGTGCAGCTATTTCATTTGGGGGTAATCATCTCTATATTCCTGAAGCTTCTGAAAATTTAAAAAATCAAGAATTAAATGTATTGATTGTTATTAAACCAAAAAATGAAGCATCACTTAATGGCAGAACATTGACACTTAAAAAAGATATTGAACTTTCCAGTGAGATTTCAAAGAAACTAAATTCTGAAAAAGCATTTTTAAAAGCTGGTACCTATAAATATAACGAGAATAACGCCGTTGAAGTCCCATTTAAAACCAATTGATTCATTTAATACATCATCCTAAAAACCTTGGTAGCCAAAAATTATCAAGGTTTTTTTTATAAAACACTATTCTAAGACACATTTCCAATAGTCGGAATTAAGGTCAATTTTGCGTTTTCCTTTAAGAATTTTATAAGTATCTTTGCCCGCTCAAATAAATACAAACTATGCTTTTAGGAATTACAATTACAGAATGGGTTGGGTACGCGGCCTCATTAGCGCTTATTATTTCATTTATGATGAAGAATATAAATACCCTCAGAATTATAAATTCCCTAGGCGCAGTGCTTTTTGTAGTTTATGGAATAATGCTCGAGACTTCTTATCCTATTATCATCACAAACGCATTTATATTGATGGTCAATGTTTATTATTTGACCTTTAAAAGAAAAGTGATTGCCTTAGAATTATAAGTAGCTCTTAAGTTGAAATCGTTTTTAATGGGCACTCTTGTGCTGAACCACTTCAAACAATTCACCGCCTTCACATTTGATGGTTTTATAAGGGAATTTTAAAATAAGTGCATAATCGTGAGTTCCCATCAATATCGTTTTTCCGCTGTCGTGAATTTCTTTCAGCACATTTAAAACGTCTACCGAAGTTGCGGGATCTAAATTTCCTGTGGGTTCATCGGCTAAAATAAGATCCGGATCATTTAACAAGGCTCTGGCAATGGCAATTCTTTGTTGTTCGCCGCCAGATAATAAATAAGGCATTTTAAAACCTTTTGTTTCCATGCCAACTTTTAACAAAACTTCATTAATTTTTTCTTTCATTTTCACTTCATCCTTCCATCCGGTTGCTTTCAACACAAATAACAAATTGTCTTGGACACTTCTGTCATTCAACAGTTTAAAATCCTGAAATACAATGCCAAGCTTGCGGCGCAGATAAGGAATTTCATCTTCTTTTAAGGTTTTTAAATTAAACCCTACAATGCTACCTTCACCTTCTTCCAAAGGCAAATCGCCATACAAAGTTTTCATCAAACTGCTTTTTCCGCTTCCGGTTTTTCCAATTAAATAAACAAATTCACCCATGTTAATTTGCAAATTAACATCGGCCAAAACCAAGTTTTCTCTTTGATATATTTGTGCATTTTGTAAGGAAAGAATCACTTCTGACATAGTAGGCGCTGTTTTTGACAAAACTAAATATTTTAAAATAAAATATCATCATTTATTGAATTAATAATACAGCCAGTTTTAGAATATTTAATGCCAATCTCTCAAAATGTAAAACGAGGAATGCTTATTGATGATAATTTGTGTAAAAAATAATTTTAGGGTAAGGCAATTTCGAAAAAAAATTGCGTTATTACATAATAGTTAAACTTTCAATTTTTATTAATATGATTTATAAAAAGATTGTCCTTCCGTTTGTTGTATTTCTTACAATACTCACCATTTCAGCGCAACAAACGACCATATATACAAACTCACTCGCCGCATATAACCATGCCGTTGAATTATATCAAAACAAAGCATACTTAGCTGCACAGGAAAAATTCATCGATATTAAACCGCAATTCGACAATTCCGAGGAAATGAAAGCGAATTGCGATTATTATATCGCGAACAGTGCCATTCGGTTAGAACAGCCAAATGCGGATGAGTTGATGCAACAATTTGTTGATAAATATCCAACCAGTACCAAAAATAACAGGGCTTCCATTGATGTGGCCGACTATTATTTTAAAGTTGGGAAATATGGTTTTGCCGCAAAATGGTATGCAAAAGTCAATGCTACCAATTTATCAATAAGGGAAGACGAAACTTTTAATTTTAACTATGGGTACTCATTATTTGCAACCAAAAACTACGCAAAAGCAAAACCCTATTTTTTAAATTTGTTGAATTCTACAACATATAGTGAGCAGGCAAAATATTATTATGGCTATATCGCTTACAATCAGGATGATTATGAAACTGCAAAAACCTATTTAGGCGAAGTGGTTGATAATACTTCATTTAAAACTGATGTTTCTTATTATTTGGCTGATATGAATTTTAAATTGGGAAATTTTGACAAAGCCATTGAAAATGGTTTGCCGCTGCTTCCAAAATCAAAAGGAATTGAACATTCGGAAATTTCGAAAATAGTGGGCGAAAGTTATTTCAATCTTCAAAAATTTGAAGAAGCGATTCCACATTTAAAAAATTACAAAGGACAAAAAGGCAAATGGAACAATACCGATTATTATTTATTGGGATATGCTTATTTCAAACAAAACGACTATGAAAATGCCATAAGCAATTTCAATAAAATAATTGGAGGAAACAACGCGGTTGCGCAAAATGCGTATTATCATTTGGCGGAATGTTACCTAAAACAAGACAAAAAACAAGAAGCTTTAAACGCTTTCAGAAATGCTTCCCAAATGCAGTTTGAACCGGAAATTCAAAAAGATGCCTGGTTAAATTATGCCAAATTAAGTTACGAAATTGGAAATCCGTACAAAAGTGTTCCCGATGTTTTAAAAGAATATGTTGATTTGTATCCAAATTCAACATCAAGAGATGAAATCAACGAATTAATTATCAGTGCCTATATTACTTCAAAAGATTATAAAGGTGCTTTGGAATATTTAAAAGACAAAAAAAGCGCTAAAGAACGTGCACTTTTTCAAAAAGTGGCATTTTATAGAGGCACTGAACTTTTTGCGGAAGGAAATTACGATTTTGCAAAAGAGAGTTTTGAAAATTCACTTTCCGTACCGTTAGATGCCAATATTACAGCAAGGGCAACCTATTGGAAAGGGGAATCAAATTACCTTTTGAACAATTTCAGGGAAGCTTCTATTGATTTTCAAAAATTCGCATCAAATTCTGAAGCATCAAAAACGCCCGAATTTAATGAACTGTATTACAACTTAGGTTATGCCTATTTTAAACAAAAAGACTATGGCAATGCCATTGAAGCCTTCAAAAAATACAGCGCAAAAAATTTGGATGACGCCGTAAGAAAAAACGACACCTATTTAAGAATTGGTGATGGTTATTTTGTAACCAGCAGCTATAAAAATGCCATTGAATATTATAGCAAAGCAATTGAAATGAAAGGAATTGACGCTGATTACGCGCAATTTCAAAAAGCAATAAGCTACGGACTAACAGGCAACGAAAATGCTAAAATAAAGGAACTTAACGCCTTTTTAAATTCCTCAACAAAATCTACCTATAAAGATGATGCTTATTATGTTTTGGGAAATTCATACCTCGAAAAAAATCAAAATGAATTGGCCATCGAAAATTATGACAAGCTTATTTCAAACTATAAAAGAAGTCCGCTGGTTTCCAAAGCAATGCTAAAAAAGGGGTTAATTTACTATAACAACAATAAAAATGAGCAAGCCTTAACTGCCTATAAAGCGGTAGTGCAACAGTTCCCAAATTCTGCCGACGCCAAACAAGCGGTTAAAAATGCCCGACAAATTTATGTTGATTTAGGAAGGGTTGATGAATATGCCACTTGGGTAAAAACAGTAGGTTTTGTTAATGTAACCGATGCAGAATTGGACAATGACACTTACGAATCTGCCGAAAAACAATACCTGCAAAACAATCACAAAAAAGCGATTGAAAGCTTCAAAAAATACTTGGTAAGTTTTCCAAATGGCTTGCATGCGTTAAACGCCAATTTTTATTTGGCGCAATCGTTATTTTCGGAAAACAAACATTCCGAAGCGATTTCAAATTATTCTTATGTTGTAAATCAACCACAAAATGAATTTACCGAAGACGCGCTTTCACGCTTATCACTGGTTTATTTGGAAAATAATAATTGGCAAAAAGCCATTCCATTATTGGAACGATTGGAAAGTGAAGCCAACTTGCCACAGAATATTGTGTTTGCGCAATCGAACTTAATGAAAGGCTATTATGCCGATAAAAATTACAGTAAGGCCGTGGATTATGCCGAATTGGTTTTGCGGAATAATAAATTGGAAGACCGTGTAAAATCTGATGCACATATCATTATTGCACGCTCTGCGATTAAAACAAACAACGAATCTAAAGCCAGAAACGCCTATGCAACCGTTGAAAAAATTGCCTCTGGCGAGTTAAAAGCTGAAGCTTTATATTACAGTGCATACTTTGAAAATAAAGATGGAAACTATAAAGTTTCAAGCGAAATTGTCCAAAAAATTGCTGCGGAATACTCCGCTTACAAATATTGGGGCGCAAAAGGATTGGTGCTGATGGCCGATAACAATTACAAATTAAAAGACGCCTACCAAGCCACTTATATTTTGGAAAGCGTTATTAAAAACTTTGCCCAGTTTAGTGATGTGGTTGAAGAAGCCTCCGCAGCACTTAATAAAATTAAAATGGAACAGGCTAAAACAAATGAATCTGTTGACAATTAAGCAATTAGTTAATAAGCAAATTAGCTGATTAAAGAAAAGAGAATAGAGACAAAAGTTAATAGAATAAACAGTTCACAGTTAGACGATTACACAATTAAACAAACAACATAAAAGCAATGCATAAACTCCTTATAACTTCATTCTTCATTTTAGTGACTAGCGTATCCTTTTCTCAGATAACCAAGAAAAAGGACACCTTAAAAACTGAGGAAATCAGTGTTGAAAAACCTTATGCGCCAACTATTTCAGATGCGTTTAAGGTTAGGTCGAACCCTAATATAGACAATGAAACAAAAAACTTGGCAAAAGAAAAGGTGAGCTACAGCATTTTTTCTGTTCCCGTTGCTTCCACTTTTGCACCACAAAAAGGAAAAGCGCAAAGTATCGCGAGAGGTCCGAAAGAACGTTTCTATGAAAATTATATCTCCGCAGGATATGGAAATTTTAAAACTCCGTTTCTTGATGCTTTTATGCACTTTGGAGACAAAAAGAACAACGACTTCGGAATATTTTTAAACCACCTTTCATCAGATGGCGGCATCAAAGATGTGCTGCTGGACGATAATTTTTCTGACTCAAAAATTGACGTTTATTACAAACAATTTGACCGCGATTATAACTTTCAAATTAATGCAGGTTCCCAATTAAAAAAGCAAAACTATTATGGTTTGTCGAATGATATCACTTATAGTGATGCTTTTATTGCAGCTATGAATGAAGAACAAATCTATAAAACAGTTTATGGAGGTGGAAAAGTGAGCTTTGAAGATTCCTTTTTTCAAGGCGCATCTGCGGAAATTGTAAATTTTTCAGATGATTATAACACCAATGAAATTCGATTGTTGGTAAAACCAAAATTAGAATTTCCAATTTCTAAAGAAAAGATAAACGGTGAATTTTTAGTCGATCTTATTTCCGGCCGATTCAAACAAAGTTATACCGAAACAAACGACGTGAATTACAGTTTTTTAAATCTGGGTTTCAGTCCGAACCTAGAGATTGTGAGAGAAAATTTTACGCTTAATTTAGGTGCAAAATTATATTACGTGAACGATTTGGAACATAAAAATACCGACTATTATGCCTATCCAAATGTTACAACGTCCTTTAAAATGATTGATGAAGTGCTGACAGTTGTTGCCGGTATAACAGGTGATTTGGAACAAAATTCCTATAAAGATTTCGCCAGTGAAAATCCGTTTGTTTCTCCAACATTAAATATTTTGCAAACAGATCAACAATACAGGGCGTATGCCGGCACAAAAGGAAAATTGGCTTCAAATATTGGCTATAACTTTAATGTAAGCCATACTTCTGAAAAAAATAAACCGTTTTTTATCCAAAATCAGACAAAAACAGACGGAACTATACCTGTTGAAAAAGGCTATGAAGCAGGAAATTCATTTGGCGTGGTTTACGACAACGTTAAAACTTTAGGCTTTTTTGGCGAAATAACCATTGACGCTTCCAAAGAATTTAATTTTACAGGAACTCTAAACTATTCAAACCACACCACTGAAACCATTTTAGAAGCTTGGAATACGCCAAAAATGACGGCAACTATTTCAGCCGACTATCAAAATAAAGATTGGTTTGCGGGCGCAAAATTATTTTACAACGGCGAAACCGAAGATTTTGTGATTCCTTATGGGTTTTTAACTGAAAATGGAAGCATTGTAACAAACGAATCGTACATAGATTTAAATCTGAATGGCGGTTATAACTTTTCAGACAGACTTACCGTATTTGCAAAAATTAACAATGCATTAGGTGAAAAATACCACCGCTTTTTAAATTATCAGGTGCAAACATTGCAAATTTTGGGAGGTTTAACTTATAAATTTGATTTATAGTAGAATTCTAAAAAAATTAAACTTTTTTATGTAGTTTAGGCACTTTAAAAACTACATCGAATGAAACATTTTTTTATTGCAGTAATCCTACTTATTGCATTTTCTTCTTTTGACAGCCTTAAACCTGAAAAAAATAGTGAACCAACCGTAAATAAAGCCGATTCAATTGTTGTTAAACAATTATTCAACACGGCTTTAAGCAATGGAAAATCTTACCAATGGCTTGATCATTTATCCAACAATATTGGCGGACGATTGTCGGGTTCCCCACAAGCGCAACAAGCGGTTGAATGGGGTGAAAAATTAATGAAAGACTTAGGTTTTGACAAGGTTTGGTTGCAGCCCGTTATGGTTCCGCATTGGGTGAGAGGCGAAAAGGAAGTGGCTTATTTTACCGTTGACAAAATTAAATATGATGTAGCTATTTGCGCCTTGGGCGGTTCTATTCCAACCCCTAAAAAAGGTGTTTCGGGCGAAGTTATTGAAGTGAATAGCCTGGCAGAAGCGGAAGCTTTGGGCGAAAAACTGAGAGGAAAAATCGTCTTTTTTAACCGTCCGTTTGAAGACACCCCTATTGAAACTTTTAAGTCGTACAGCGGTTGTGTTGACCAGCGAGGCGGCGGTGCAAAAGTAACCGGTAAATTTGGTGTATTAGGTGTAATTGTTCGCTCCATGACCCACAGTATTGACGATTTTCCTCATACCGGCGCTATGGGATATGGTGATATCCCTGAAAATGAAAAAGTTCCTGCTGCAGCAATTAGCACGATTGCAGCAAATTTATTGAGCGAAAAATTAAAAGAAAATCCGACCTTAAAGTTTTATTTCAAACAAAGTTGCGAAACATTGCCAGATGCACCTTCATTTAACGTGATTGGTGAAATGACCGGAAGTGAATTTCCAAATACATTTATCACTGTTAGCGGTCATTTAGATTCTTGGGATTTGGGCGATGGTGCACACGATGATGGCGCAGGAATTGTGCAATCTATTGAAGTTTTGCGACTGTTTCAATTAAATGGTATCAAACCAAAACATACCATTCGTGCCGTGTTGTTTATGAATGAAGAAAATGGATTGAGAGGCGGCAGAAAATACGCTGAAGAAGCCAAAAACAACAACGAAAATCATATTGCAGCTTTAGAATCAGATTCTGGCGGATTTACCCCGAGAGGATTTTCTTTTGAGGCAAATGCTAAAAATGCGGAATTACTTAAAAGTTGGAAACAATTGCTTGCCCCATACGGATTGCACGATATCAATGAAGGCCACGGCGGCGCCGATATTGGTCCGCTAAAATCGGAAACCATTACTTTAGTTGGTTACAGACCCGATTCCCAACGTTATTTCGATTATCATCACGCCGCAAATGACACTTTTGATAAAGTTAATAAACGCGAACTTGAGTTGGGAGCAGCTTCTATGGCATCCTTGATTTACTTATTAGACAACTATTTAGAATAAAAAAAATGAAAAAAATAATTTTAGGGATCTTGTTAATTACAGGAATTTCGTGCACAAAAAAAGAAAAAGTTGACACCATTGTCATCAATGCCAATATTTATACGGTAAATGAAAATTTTGACAAAGCTGAGGCTTTTGCCATAAAAGATGGTAAAATTGTTGCGGTGGGAACAACACAAGAAATTCAGGACAAATATGCCGCAACCTTTATAAATGATGCAAAAGGAAAAACAATTGTCCCAGGATTTATTGATGCGCATTGTCATTTTTACGGATTGGGACTGCAACAACAAAAAGTTGATTTAACGGATACCAAAAGTTTTGATGAAGTGATAAAGCGCATTGTTGATTTTCAAAAAGAAAACGACGCAACATATATCACCGGTCGCGGTTGGGATCAAAACGATTGGGAAGTAAAAGAATTTCCGACAAAAGAAAAATTGGATGAATTGTTTCCAACAACACCAATTGCCATTACAAGAATTGACGGTCATGCGTTATTAGCAAATCAGGCTGCCATTGATTTAGCGGGAATAACCGTAAAAACACCATTTTCAGGAGGAGAAATACTTCAAAAAAACGGAAAATTAACAGGCATATTTATTGATGCGCCTATGGAATTAATAGAAGCGAAAATTCCAAAACCTTCTCAAAAAGTAAATATTGAAGCTTTAAAAGATGCGGAAAAAATTTGTTTTGATTTGGGATTAACCACTGTTGATGACGCCGGACTCTCAAAAGAAACCATTGAATTAATTGACAGTTTACAGCAAGCAGGTACCTTAAAAATGAGAATTTACGCCATGGTTTCGGTAAGTGATGAAAATATTGATTATTACGCAAAAAAAGGTATTTTTAAAACCGACCGATTAAATGTTCGTTCCTTTAAAGTTTATGCAGATGGTGCTCTGGGCTCTCGTGGAGCTGCCATGAAAAAACCTTATAGCGACCAACACAATCATTTTGGCGCTTTAGTCACACCTTTGGATAAACTGAAGGAATTTGCTGAAAAAATTGCCGCAACCGACTTTCAAATGAATACACATGCTATTGGAGATTCGGCAAATTACGTGATGTTAAAAACCTATAAAGAAGTTTTGAAAGGAAAAAAAGACAGTCGATGGAGAATTGAACACGCTCAAATTGTTGATGTAGCCGATTTTAATTATTTTGAAAATATTTTGTCTTCTGTGCAACCTACACACGCGACTTCTGACATGTATTGGGCTACCGACAGAGTTGGCAAAGAAAGAATGAAAGGCGCTTATGCCTATAAAGTTTTATTGGATACTTATGGAAAAATAGCTTTGGGAACCGATTTCCCTGTGGAAAAGGTAAGTCCGTTGTTAACTTTTTATGCGGCAGTGGCACGCAAAGATTTGAATAATTTTCCAGAAAATGGCTTTCAAATGGAAAATGCACTGACTAGAGAAGAAACCTTAAAAGGAATGACTATTTGGGCAGCATACTCCAATTTTGAAGAAAACGAAAAAGGAAGCATAGAAGTAGGAAAAATGGCAGATTTTATAGTGCTTAACAAAAACATTATGGAAATTGAGACGGATAAAATTCCAACCATAAATGTTGATGAAACGTATGTTGGCGGTGAAAAAGTAAAGTAGGGATAGGTCGCGACCTGTCCGTACGTTGAAAGTTTCAGGTTTCATGCAAATCTAAAAAATCGTATATCATAAATCTAAATTTGTAATTCCTATTGCGTTAGCAATTGAAGCGGAAATCCTTTTTAGCGGTTTTTCACCGATAAAAAGATTGTAGCGTAAAGTGCGCCGCTTTTTAGCGGAACGCCCAAATTATGATCATATTTTTAAACAGTTGACTTGTATTTTTTTGTGGAAGTAATTAGTTTTTCCGACAATTTATACAGCCATTTTAACTGCTCTGAAACCAATAAAGTTTCTTTTAACTTAGCGCCAGTTGATACGGAATGCTCCTCGCCCATTGCAATTTCGTGATCGCGTTTTTGGGAAAGATTTTCAAAATAAGCATCATATACCTTTTTAGCATTTTCAACATTTGTCGAATTTATTATTTCTATATCAACACTTTTTCCCAAAACCTGTTTCGCCTGTTCAAGATTAGAACAAATATTTTCAACATAAATATTGAATTCGGCAGGCACTTCGGAGGTTTTATTGTTTTTAATAAAAGTTCCTAAAGCGGTTAGGGACGACAAAAAAGTATTGTTAAAAACAAC
Source organism: Gelidibacter sp. (assembly GCA_010906935.1). GTDB lineage: Bacteria > Bacteroidota > Bacteroidia > Flavobacteriales > Flavobacteriaceae > Lutibacter. Next base: position 5,650 of record JAAFHC010000023.1, on the reverse strand, counting down.
TATTTCATAAATGGTGGAGAGTTCCACTTGTTTGGATTTTGGGTCCTGGCTCATCCTTTGAAAAGCCGCATTTAAGTCGCCAATATTTAAAAAAGCTTCTTTTCTTGACAATTTGTAGGCCGTGGAAACTTCTCCTTTTTCCCGATAAAAAACAGCTACTTGCTTTAAAAAATTTTGATTTGATGAAATGGCCTTATTAAAGTTTTCACTAATATTTTGAAATTGCCAAGTTGGCCATAAAACGTAATTAGAAACAAATGCCAATGAGGCTCCAATTAATGTATCTACAATTCTATACTGAATGACCAATAAAATATTGGGTTCAAAAATGGCATATACGAAAATAACGTTTAGTGTTACAAAAACTGCTGCATTTCTAAAATTTAATTGAACTAAAGAATAGGCCAATGGCAGAGAAATTGCTGCTACTATTCCATAAACAATGGTGTTTTGAGTAATTAAGATAATAATGGCTGCAATTGCTGCGCCAATTAAAGTGCCAACAACCCTATGAATGGATCTTGATTTGGTCAATCCGAAACTTGGTCGCATAATGATAATAACAGTCAATAAAATCCAATAGGGATTTTGCATGGAAAATGTTTTTCCTATGGAAAAACCAATTAAAACCACAATCGCCAACCGCAGTGAATGTTTAAATATTGGAGATTTAAAATTGAAATTTTCGGTCAACTTTTTAAAATCGTAATCCTGTGGCGTAATAAACCTGTTGGCTTCCTTGTCACTTAAAATTTCATCATTTTTCCTGTAATTATTGAGTACACGTTCTATTGCGATTACGTTTTGAACCTGCTTTTCTTGATAATTTTTTAAATTTAACAACATTAAAGTTCCTTTTCTGGCTTTTGGCAATCCCACTAAAATTCGGTAATAATCAATATGCCTGTCAATATTTTTTAAAATTTCCGGAATTTTATCATTCGCTTTCAGTTTTTCTTCTTTTCTGATCACTTTTGAAATATGCTCAAGATGATTTGCGATTTCAAAAACAAGCTGTTGAAATGCTTCGATTTTCTCTTTGTGCTTTTTGAACACCGAATCAAACTTTTCGTAATCAACCGGATTTGCAATGGCGAGTTCCAAGATATCAACCAATTCAGTAAAAATCAATTGTTGACGTCTGGTTCTGTTTGAAGATCCTGATTTACTTCTGCTAGCTAATATGATTTCCCGAAGCGTTTCATGATGTTCATTTATTTCAATTTGAAGCTCAAATAATTTGTGTTGTAATGCTGGTCTATTGTCTGAATTACCCAACAATTCTGCCCTAATTCTTAAATAGCCAACCGTTTTTTCAAGGGTTTTGACAAACAATTGATCAACCTGAATTTTTGGAAACAGGATCGACTTTAAGTAAGTAAGCGATAAATACCACAATCCGCCCAAAGTAATTAATGAAGCATGCAGCAGTAAACTTACTTGTGTATAATCGTGAATAAAACTTAAAACGATGGCCAATAAACCTACAAAGGAAATCAATGAAGCCCTAAAACCAAAAACGGAAATGTAAGAGACCAGAAAAACAAAAATACCTAGCAACGGCAACAACAGCCATAAAATATTCGCGACTGAACCAAAGAGCAATGTTAAGCCAAACGACAGAAATGTGGCGATTAAAATCCCAAAAAACACGTGTTTGTTGCTTCCGGGCACATCGGTTGGTGAACAAAACAAAACACCAAGCGCGATACTGAAACCAAAATGAATATCATCTAAAATATAGATACTCAAAAAAACGGGTATCAGCATCGCAACAGCCAATACAATTCCTTTCAGAAAATCTAAACTTTTAAAAAATCTAATTATTGATTCTAACATAAATTTCAATTCATTGGCAAATTTACATCGTATTTTTTACTTGACTTAATTGATTCTTCTTTTCTTGGTAGATTTAACAATATATTAAAATAAGTGAAAGGTGGAGTATTGGCAGTTCGTTATTTTTTGCTGAAAATTTAAAATTTTGTTTTCTGCAATGACCTCAGAGAGACCGAATATTTTTAGAAAAGTCGGAATGAGATTTGTTTTGCCCCGCTGGGGCAATGATTCTTTTTTATTGTGTTCTTCTAAAAATGTTTTGCCCCGCTGGGGCAGAAAATTATTTATTTTTTATTGGGATTCTTAAACTTTTGAATGTGAATAGTTCTTGCGCTATTTCTAGATAACCTGATAAGTGTTTACGGTTGCCTTAAAAATATTTTTACAATTTCTAGCAACTGCTGTTTTTTTGTTTATACAGCAAAAATAATTTTAAGGAATAGCGATTTACTGTTTTTATTTCTGAAATGGCCTCAGAGAGGCCTAATATTTTTAGAAAAACAGAACAAGATTTTAATTGCCCCAGTGGGGCAAAACAAATTTATTGCTTTAATTTCCCTGAACAATTATTTCAAATTGAAATCAAAAAGATATTCTTCCGTATATTCAATTTCATTTTCTTTTAGAAATTCAAAATACTCTTCCTTAAAAGTCTTCATTTTATGATGTTCTTCCTGATTTTTAATATAGTTCATAACTATTGAAACATCTTTTTTAGAAACAGTAAATGCACTAAATCCTTCTTGCCAATAAAATTTCCCTCGAAGTTTTTTAGCATCATTAATAAATTTTGTTGAATGTTCTTTTATCTCACGGATGTTGTCAGATAGATTCATACTAGGCTTACAATTCATTAAAATATGAATATGATCCGGCATTCCATTTATGATGAACAATTTTTGCTTTTGGTTGGTGACAATTCCTGTTATATATTTATACAAATCATCTTTTATTACCGGAATGATTAAAGATTCCCTATTTCTGACAGCGAAAATAATGTGATAAAAAATTTGTGTATAAGTATTTGCCATGTAGTAGCTGTTTATTTTGCCCCGCTGGGGCTGTAAAATTATTTATTTTTTATTGGGATTCTTAAATTATTTATGAGATCCGTCGCAAAACGGTCCGTTTTTGGTTTGTTTACAAGCACATAAATATTTTGTTTCCGTTTTTTCGGCAGTAAAAACAATCGGACTCATTCCAGAGCCTTTATGCAATCCGTTGCAAAATGGTTGATTTTCGGACAAGCCGCAAGTGCACCAAGCATATTTTTTTCCTTCTTCCAATTCAACTGCCAAAGGATTGTTTCCGGCTCTTTTAGGGTTTTCCATTTTTTTGATTTTTTTTAGATTTTGTTAAAGGTATTAATCAATTATTCCACTTACAAATTTATTTATGTTCACCGTGCCGTTTTCATCTAAATATTTCACAAATGCCGAGCCAATTATGGCGCCTTTTGCATATTTAGTAGCTTTCTTAAAGGTTTCAGCATTGGAAATTCCAAATCCAATAATTTGAGGTGACTTTAAATTTAAGTCGGCAATGCGTTTAAAATAATCATCTTGTGATTTTCCAAAAGCATTTTGCGCTCCTGTAACACTTGAAGAACTTACCATATAAATAAATCCTTCAGAAATTTTATCGATAAATTGAATGCGTTCCAATGAAGTTTGTGGTGTGATTAAAAACACATTGATCAGTCCGTATTTTTCAAAAATGGATTTATAATTGTCGTTGTAAACGTCAACAGGTAAATCTGGAATAATCAATCCGTCGATGCCAATTTCAGCACATTTTTTGCAGAAATTTTCAATGCCAAATTGCATCATCGGATTAAAATAACCCATAATAATCAATGGAATTGACACTGTTTTACGAATATCTTTTAATTGTTTGAATAACACTTCGGAAGTCATTCCGTTGTCCAATGCTTGTGTTGAACTTGCCTGAATGGTTGGTCCATCGGCCAACGGATCGCTAAATGGCAACCCGATTTCAATAAAATCGACGCCGCTTTTTTCCAAATTTTCAATAATGGAAACCGTGTCATTTATTTTCGGAAAACCTGCCGTAAAATAAATGGACAATAGTTTTTTATTTTCCTGTAATTTTTTATTGATTCTGTTCATTTTCTACAACTTAAAATATTTAACATACGTATCCAAATCCTTGTCGCCACGTCCCGATAAATTCAAAACCACCACATCCGTTTCCTTAAACTTTTTCATGTTAAAAACCGCCAATGCGTGTGCACTTTCAATGGCCGGAATAATGCCTTCCAACTCGCACAATTCCAAACCAGCTTTCATCGCTTCGGCATCGGTAATTGAGATAAATTCTGCTCTTTTAGATTTGTATAAATGAGCGTGCAAAGGTCCGATTCCCGGATAATCCAATCCGGCAGAAATAGAATAAGGCTCCGTTATTTGTCCGTCCTTACTTTGCATCAACAAGGTTTTGCTTCCGTGAATAACGCCTTCTTTCCCCAAAATGCTGGTTGCGGCGCTTTCGCCCGAATGAATTCCCAAACCGGCTGCTTCAACTGCGATTAATTTCACGTTTTCTTCATCCAAATAATGGTAAAAAGACCCTGCGGCATTGCTTCCGCCGCCAACACAGGCAATTACATAATCCGGATTTTCTGTATGTTCTTTTTCTAACAATTGTTTTTTAATTTCTTCGGAAATAACCGACTGAAAACGCGCCACCATATCGGGATACGGATGCGGCCCAACCACCGAACCAATGATATAATGGGTGTTCACCGGATTGTTAATCCAATCTCGGATCGCTTCATTGGTGGCATCTTTTAGCGTTCTGCTGCCCGACAAAGCCGGCACCACTTTGGCGCCCAACATTTTCATACGGGCCACGTTAGGCGCCTGACGTGCAATGTCAATTTCACCCATATAAACCACACATTCAATGCCCATTAAGGCACAAACCGTAGCAGTAGCAACGCCGTGCTGCCCGGCACCTGTTTCGGCAATAACCCTGGTTTTTCCCAGCCTTTGGGCCACCAATATTTGCCCGATGGTATTGTTGATTTTATGCGCGCCAGTATGACATAAATCTTCGCGCTTTAAGTAAATTTTAGTGTTGTATTTTTCCGACAATCGTTTTACAAAATATAAGGGTGTTGGGCGACCTACATATTCTTTCAACAGCTCTTGAAATTCTTTCTGAAAAGAAGGTTCGTGCATTATTTTCAAATAATTATCTTCCAATTCTTTCACATTCGGATACAGCATTTCGGGGATAAAAGCACCTCCAAATTCTCCGTAATAACCTCTCTTATCTACAAAATAACTCATAATAGTCTATTTTTAAATTCTTTAATTTCTTTGATGTTTTTCAATCCAGGTTCCAGTTCAAAACCGCTGTTGATGTCGATTCCAAAAAAAGCAGGATGTTTCAATTTCTTAATTTCTTCAACTTCGTTTTTTGTAATTCCGCCACTTAATAAAAAAGGTGTTTTTCCTGAATACTTTTGAAGCAGTTCCCAATTGAATTTTATGCCGTTTCCTCCGTGATTTTTTCCCTTTGTGTCGAATAAAAAATAATCACAATCTCTCTGGTACTTATTGATTTTTGAAAAATCAAACTCATCATCTACTGAAAATGCTTTTATAATTTCAAAAGATTCTGAAACAAGTTCAGAATGACGTAATATTTGACAATATTCAATGGATTCATTACCATGTAGTTGTACACAATCTAACTGATAATCCACAACTTTTTTAAGAACCTCATCAATAGTTTCATTTACAAAAACGCCCACTTTTTTAATTCCTTCAGGAATTTCTATTTG
>JAAFHC010000234.1 GCA_010906935.1 Gelidibacter sp. | reverse complement strand
TTTTGAAAGATCTGAAGTTGGAATATAGGTGGAAGCAGATTTGTTTATTACTGCAATTAAACTGTCGATCTTGGTTTCATAATTGTTGCTTCCTACATCAAGATAACGAACTGTAAATGTGGTTCCTATGGCGTCTCCTTCTATGATGTTTAAGTTGCTTTTAGCGCTTTCGCATGAGAAAAACAACAATAAAAGTAGCGCAAACACACAATTTTTCATAACTTTAGCTGTTATTAAATTATTAATGGAATTAGAGGCAAATATAAAGGTTTATTTTTCTTAAAATTATCACAAAAATGATTATAATACTAGAAATTAAACGTTGTTTTATTTATTTTTGTTTCTCACTAAAAACAGTTTAAATTATGAAGAAAATTGGAATTATGGTGCTTTTGGCATCAATTTTTTTAACCTCTTGTGTTTCGCAAAAGAAATACACGGAATTGGAAAAAAATTACAACAAAACAAGTTCGGAGTTGGTTGATACAAAAGCCGATTTAATGAAATGTAGGATTGAGAGCGAAAGTAGATTGAATGCTTTAAATCAACAAGTGGAAGATTTGAGAAAAGACAAAGAAAAAACATTGGAATATGTTGAAAACTTAACTGTTTTGTCTAAATCTGCATCAGAAAGCATTAAAGAGACATTGACTCAAATGGGTAAAAAAGATGAGTATATTCAATATATTCAAAAAGCGATTACACAAAGAGATTCCATGAACTTGGCTTTAGGATTTAAATTGAAAAGTGTGTTGAAAGACGGATTTAGCGATGAAGACATACAAGTAAATGTTGAAAAAACAGTGGTTTACATTTCAATTGCCGACAGATTATTATTTAAAAGCGGAAGCCATGTGATTTCAAACGATGCAAAACGCGTGTTGAAAAAAGTTGCCGATGTTATTGGCGCACAACCAGAATTGGAAGTGATGGTTGAAGGTTATACGGATAATATGCCTATCAGCACTTCAGATATGAAAGACAACTGGGATTTAAGCGTTAAACGTTCCACTTCTGTAATCAGGGTTTTACAAAACGACTTTAACATTGCACCAAACCGTTTGGTTGCTGCAGGTAGAAGTGAGTATATGCCTTTAGACACCAATTCAACTGTTGAAGGAAGAGCTAAAAACAGAAGAACACGTATTGTTTTAATGCCTAAATTAGATCAGTTTTTCAAATTATTAGAAAGCAAAGTTGACTAATTAATAGGATAATTTATTTTAGAAAGCACGCCATTGGCGTGCTTTTTTTGTTTGATTATTATGGGCGTGATTTAGTTTAGTTCGACGTCCAATAGTTGTAAACCTTCATATTGCAGCAAATACTTTTCATTTAAATGAGGTGGTTGCTCTTTATTGGTAGCGTTTCCCAATCCCACATTTGCAAACAGTACTTTTGCTTCGTTTTTTTGTGCGTGCAGTTTGATGGTTTCCATCCAAATAACATCATAAGGAATGTGGTATTCAGAAATGCCAACCACCTTTACCACCACAAAATAACGAATATTGTTTTTATCAATACAAACAAATTGTGGGTTCTTTTTTAGTTGGCTGTTAATGGCAATAAATTCATATCCTTTTGCTTCTAAATCTTTGCCTACGATGTTCATTGCCAAATTATGTAATTCTTGTTTTGTAAGTGGTCTGCTCATTTTTAAAAGGTGTTACATAAAAAAATCCGACACAAAGATATCGGATTTAGTTTTTTATTTTTGATGCTGTTGATTATCCTCCAAAGTCGTCAAATCTAATATTTTCATCAGCCAAACCAAAATCTTCACCCATTTTTTGAACTGCCTGGTTCATCAAAGGCGGTCCGCAGAAATACAGCTCAATATCTTCAGGAGATTCGTGTTTTGATAAGTATTCATTGATTACAGCATTGTGCACAAAACCTGTAAATCCGTCTCCTTCAGTGTCATTTACGTTTTTTTTGTTTACCCAATTGTCAACAGGTAAAGGTTCAGACAGTACTAGGTAAAACTTAAAGTTAGGGAATTCCTGTTCTAATTTTCGGAAATGGTCTGAATAAAACAATTCGCGTTTTGATCTACCGCCATACCAATAAGTCACTTTTCTTCCTGTTTTTAAGGTTTTGAATAGGTGGTATAAATGGGAACGCATTGGCGCCATTCCTGCACCGCCACCAACATATAACATTTCAGCATCAGATTCATTGATAAAGAACTCGCCATAAGGTCCGGAAATAATCACTTTGTCACCGGCTTTGCGTGAGAAAATATACGAGGAGGCAATACCTGGGTTTACGTTCATCCATCCATTTTTTGCCCTGTCAAAAGGCGGTGTTGCGATACGCACATTCAACATAATTTCTTTTCCTTCAGCAGGAAAGGAAGCCATAGAGTAGGCGCGGTCAACGGTTTCTTTATTCACCATTTTTAAAGGCCATAAAGCAAATTTATCCCATTCTTCTTTAAATTTGTCAGGTGTATCATGTTCTTCAGGATGCGCTGTAATATCAATATCTGAAAAATTGACTTCGCAGGGAGGAATTTCAATTTGAATATATCCACCTGCTTTGTAACCCATATCTTCTGGGATTTCTACAACAAATTCCTTGATGAAAGATGCCACGTTATAATTTCTTACAACTGTTCCATTAAATTTTTTAATACCGAATACTTCTTCAGGGATGCTGATGTCCATATTCTGTTTTACCTTCACCTGACAAGCCAAACGTATTCCCTCTTTTAATTCTTTTCGGCTAAAATGAGGTGTTTCTGTTGGTAAAGCTTCTCCGCC
>JAAFHC010000233.1 GCA_010906935.1 Gelidibacter sp. | reverse complement strand
GCACAAAATACTGCGCCACCAGTAGTGAACATAAGCGGACCTACAGCGTTGACCTGTAATGCAACAAGCATCACTTTAAATGCAAGTGGTTCTACAGTTCAGGGAACGGCAAGTTATTTGTGGAATACCGGAGCAACAACTCTATCCATTCAAGTTAATCAAGCTGGTGACTATACAGTGGTGGTAACTGACAGTGGCAATGGCTGTTCAGGCGCAAAGACCATTACTGTAACTGAGAATTATGTAGCTGCAGAAATCACAGGCGGTTCAATAGCGCTGTGTATAGAAGACACAAGTTTAAATTTGACCACCTTATTGCCAAGTAATTTTGTTTCAGGAGGCACTTGGACAGACGATAACAACAGCGGCGGCTTAACTGGAAGCAATTTTGATCCATCCATAGTGAATCTGGGAGATTTCGAGTTTACCTATACAGAACCTGGAGACTGCGGAAGAATTATTACAGTATTCGTAAATGTCAATGATGACTGTGTGGTATTGGCTTGTTCAACAGAAGATATGGAAATTTCAAAAGTTGTTACGCCAAATGATGATGGCTTCAATGACAATTTTGAAATCACCGGACTAGAAGAATGTGACTTTACTTTCGGAGTAAAAATATTCAACCGCTGGGGGAAAATGGTTTTTGAATCAAATAATTATTTGAATAACTGGAAAGGCAGACATGACGGTTCGGGAATGCAAATAGGATCGAACACTGAATTACCTACAGGAACTTACTATTACATAGTGACCGTTTCTGGAGGCAATGGATTTAAACCAATGACAGGATACATTTATTTAGGCACTCATTAATAAAAATAACACTATGAAACGTATAATTTCAATAATAGTATTGCTGATCGCAGGCTTTGAATATTCAAACGCCCAGCAACTACCGCAGTTTACCCAGTATATGTACAATACAATTGCCATCAACCCGGCTTATGCGGGTAGCCGACATTGAGTATAGTAGGGTTAAACAGGAACCAGTGGGCAGGATTTGATGGAGGACCACAAACGCAAACGCTCTCCATTCATTCCCCACTTAGGAACGAAAAAATTGGTTTGGGTCTGTCCTTAATAAATGACAAAGCTGGTTATGAAAACTTTACCTATGTGTATGGAGATTTTTCTTACACCATTCAGGCGAGTGATAATGTAAACATCAGTTTTGGTTTAAAAGCCGGGATGACCTATTACAAATTGGCGGATGAATTGTACAATGCCACCGAAGTAAACCAGGATCCCTATTTTAACGAAAGATTAAACAGATGGAATGAGAATTTTGGCGTCGGGATTTTATTTCACAGCGACAGGTGGTATTTAGGGCTTTCAACGCCAAAAATCATTAATCACGACTTGAACAACAAGACCGAGTTTAAAGCTTTGGAAAGAGTTCATTATTACGCCATTGGAGGCTATGTTTTTGATTTAAGCGAGAGCTTGAAATTCAAGCCTTCCTTTATGGTAAAACACACCGATGGAGTTCCGCTTTCAACAGATTTAACAGCAAACTTTCTTTTTAATGAAAGGTTTTGGTTGGGAGGTTCCTACAGGATGAACGGCAAGCAGGAAGCCATAGGCGCGCTTGTGGACTTTCAGGTTACAGATCAATTCAGGGTTGGTTACACCTATGAAATTCCGACAGGGGAGATTCGTCCTTATACTAACGGATCTCATGAGATATTGTTGATGTATGAATTTAAGTTTATGAAAAACAAACAAAAATCTCCGAGATATTTTTAACCAAATAAAGATGAATATTATGAAAAATATAAAACTTTTATGTTTAGCTTTTGTTTTGATAAGCACATCCACATTTGGTCAGACCGCAAAACAAAAGAGAGCAGAACGACAATTTAACAATTTTTCGTTTGTAAAGGCCATAGACACTTATGAAAAACTGATTGATACCAGCTTTAATAAGTATTATGCAATGCGACAACTGGGCGATGCTTACATTATGCTTCGTCAGCCGGGAAATGCGCTTCCCATTTATGCGCAAGTAGTTCAGCAGCCAAATGTACCTTCAGAATACTATTTGTACTATGCACAAACCTTAAGGGCCAACGGACAGTATGAAGCTTCAAAAGAGTGGATGAAGAAATATAGGGATGCAGGAAACCAGGAAGATATCAGGGTTAAGAATTTCTTTAAAAATGAGGATTTGGCAAGCGGCATTTTTAATGCAAGAGTGAAAAATTATCTAAAGAAAATGGATTTCAACACCAAATTCAACGATTTTGGTGCGGTTAAACTAAACGACAATGTGGTATTCACTTCCTCAAGAGATGAAGGCGTTTCGGTAAAAAGGCTTTACGCTTGGGACGGACAACCGTTATTGGATATGTACCAAACCCCAATGGAAGGCGCCTCAAACAACACGACAAAAAAACTGGAAGGCGATGTAAATACCATCCAGCACGACGGTCCGGCAACCTTTAGCGCCGACGGTACCAAAATGTATTTTTCCAGAAACAACTACACCAACAACACAAAAATCTCCAGTGACAAAGGCGTAATGTTGGTTGGCATCTATAGTGCGGAACTTGTTGACGGGAAATGGACAAACGTAAAAGCGTCAAATTTGAACAACGCCAATTATATGGTATACCACCCATCATTAAGCACAGACGGCAAGAAATTATATTTTGCATCTGATATGCCGGGAGGTTTTGGAGGTACCGATATTTATGTGAGTGATGTTAATGCAGATGGTTCATTGGGTACCCCTAAAAACTTAGGAAATGTGGTAAACGCCGAAGGAAATGAATCCTTCCCGTTTATACATTCAGAAGAAGGAACTTTATATTTTTCTTCTGATGATCACGTGGGAGCAGGACTTTTAGACATATTTGCGGCGGTAAAAGATCAGAATGATAACATTGTAAACGTGATTAATTTGGGCGAGCCGATCAACAGCGAAAAAGACGATTTTGCCTATTATTTGTCACCAAACGGACTTGAAGGTTTCATTTCTTCCAACAGAAAAGGCGGCATAGGCGGCGATGACATCTATGCCTTTACCAGAATACCACCATTAACCTTGAAAGGACGCATTTTTGATGCCATTAACGGAGAACCAATTGCCGGCGCAAAAGTGGTTTTGGCGCGAAAAAACGGAGAAGAAATCGCCTATTTCATCACAGAAGCAGACGGAGCATACGAACATTTGATAGACCGAGACAGCGAATTTGTATTGAAAGGATCCAAAGCAAAATACCACGACGTGCAAAAGGAATTCAATTCTTTTGGACTTGAAAAAGAAAGAGAACTGATAGTTGACTTAAACCTACCAATGTCACCGATAGAGGACGTGGTTATTTTGGCAGATTTAGAAACGATATATTTTGATTTGGACAAATCTAACATCAGACCTGATGCCGCCATTGAACTTGACAAGGTGGTAGCTTTAATGAACAGATATCCTGGTATGGTAATCAGGTTGGAATCACATACCGACAGCAGGGCAGATGATAAATACAATATAGGACTCTCTAACAGAAGGGCAAAATCTACCTACAATTACATCATCTCAAAAGGGATAGATTCGAAAAGAATACCGAAGTATGAAGGATTTGGAGAAACCCAATTGGTCAATAAATGTTCAAACGGGGTACCTTGTACCGAAGAGAAGAACATCAGTTAAACAGAAGAACGGAATTCATCATCCTAAAAATGAAATAAAAAACGAAAAAGAAATAAACAAAATAGCAGTCGCAACATCCATATACTCTTGATTATACTACCGTTGTGGGGACGACAATTTCTCAAGATATGATGTGCGGCTGCTTCTTTTATTGAATGTTATTATAAAAAAAACAGCACTTTTTAAATTGAAAAAGTGCTGTTTGCATGAGGTGTAATTATAATTTTATTTAAGCAATCCCGCTCTTTTTAATAATGCTTTGTTATTTGGTTTCTTGCCTCTAAAATTCACATACAATTTCATAGGTTTGTCGGTACCGCCTTTTGACAGCACATTGTCTTTGAATTTTTGCGCAGTAGATTTGTCAAAAATTCCATTTGCCAAAAAGAAAGCAAAAGCATCTGCATCTAAAACTTCTGCCCATTTGTAAGAATAATACCCAGATGAATAACCACCTTGAAAAATATGTGAAAAAGAAGTGCTCATACAGTTCTCTTCAATTTCAGGAAATAATTGGGTATTTTTAAAAGATAAGGTTTCAAATTCCTTCACGTTTTTTATGGCTGAAGGATCATTCGCATGATAATTCATATCTAACATTCCCAAACTCAACTGACGTAAAGTTTGCATTCCTTCTAAAAAATTAGACGATTGTTTAATTTTAACAATCAATGCCATCGGAATTGGCTCATTCGTTTCATAATGTTTTGCAAACAAATTCAAGGCTTCTTTTTCAAAACACCAATTTTCTAACAATTGGCTTGGTAATTCCACAAAATCCCAATAAACGTTTGTTCCAGATAAACTCGGATAGGTTGTATTTGCCAACATTCCGTGCAACGCGTGCCCAAATTCATGAAATAAAGTGGTCACTTCATTAAAAGTCAATAAAGAAGGCTTCGTTTCAGTGGGTTTGGTAAAATTGCAAACGATTGAAATGTGCGGTCGTGAGTTTTCGCCGTCTTTCATCCACTGGCCTTTAAATGAAGTCATCCACGCTCCGTCCCGTTTTCCTTTTCTCGGAAAAAAATCGGCGTATAAAATTGCGATGAAATTGCCTGAAGTATCAGTTACTTTAAAGATTTTAACATCTTCGTGGTATTTATCAACAGTGTAAATTTCTTCAAAAACCAAGTCATATAATTTGTTGGCCACTCTAAAAACGCCTTCAATAACATTTTGCAATTTGAAATAAGGTTTTAACTGTTCTTCTTCTAAATCGAATAATTCTTTTTTTAATTTTTCCGAATAATAGGCGCTGTCCCATTTTTGAAGTTTTTTAATACCGTCTTTTTTAGCAAAATCCGACAGGTTTTTAAACTCTTCTTCAGCGGCAGGTTTTGCTTTTATCAGTAGATCTTCTAAAAAATCATTCACAATTTTTGGATTTTCGGCCATTCGTTCTTCCAAAACAAAGTGTGAATGTGTTTGATAACCCAATAAATTCGCTCTTTTATGTCGAAGTTTTACAATATTCAATAAAATTTTCTGGTTGTCGTTTTCATTGTTTCTGAATGCTTTTGCACCAAAGGCGATTGCCATTTTCTTTCTGAGATTTCTATCGTCGGCGTACATCATAAATGGAATATAACTCGGATAATCCAATGTGAAAATATAGCCTTCCTTACCTTTTTCTTTCGCTGTCAATTGCGCAGCTTCAATGGTGTTTTCTGGCAAACCTTTCAAATCATTTTTATCGGTTAAATGAAGTTCAAAATCATTGGTTTCGGCCAAGACATGTTCACCAAAAGTCAATTTCAATTTGGAAAGTTCGGCATCAATTTTTCGCAGCTTGATTTTATCATTCTTATTTAAATTGGCCCCGTTTCTAACAAAACTTTTGTAGGAATTGGTTACTAAAGTATCCTGCTCAGTCGTAAAATTAAGCTCGTTTTTACCCTCATAAATTTGCTTGACTCTTTTAAACAATGGCTCATTTAATTTAACGTCATTGGAGAATTCAGAGAGCAACGGCGATATTTCTTGGGCAATTTTTTGAATTTCATCACTGGTTTCAGCAGAATTTAGATTGAAAAAGATACTTGAAATTCGGTCCAATTTTTCGCCGCCAAATTCTAATGCTTCCATGGTGTTTTCAAAAGTGGGAGCTTCATTGTTGCTTGTAATGGCATCAATTTCCTCTTTCGCCAGTTTAATGCTTTCAATAAATGCAGGTTTAAAATGCGCATTTTTAATTTTCGAAAATGGTGCTGTAGAAAATGGGGAATTAAATACGGCTAATAATGGATTGCTCATAATGAAATGTTGAATCGTGTGATTGTTAAAATGTTGAATATTTTTTAGTACATGACAAAAAATATAATTCATTGAAAAACAACAAATTAAATGTTAAAATATTAGGTTAAAGCATTGATTTTCAGTATATTAG
>JAAFHC010000022.1 GCA_010906935.1 Gelidibacter sp. | reverse complement strand
TTAACTTTGGTTCAATATATCAATAAGTTTATATTTGAAAGACCGATTAATAATGTCAAAATTCAAATTATTTAATTGCACCCAACGGGTTAATTTCTGTATAAAGTAGTTAAATTACTCATAGTTTTGCGCGTAGGATTCATAAATCACATTGTTTTCGCCCCTAATTTCCATAGTAACAGCATTGGTTTTAAAATCGAAATTTAATAGCCCAAAACTCTTTTTTGATACCACATTTCCCAACCTGTATTTGTTTGGCTCTCCTTTAAAATCAGTGTAGGAATGCGTAAGTCCGCTCGAAGTAAAATCGATTAACGGATAGGGTAATCCCTCGATTTCTTTTTTTGAAATTTCAGAAATATGCCGGTCTCCGGAAAGTATAATGGTGTTTTTTGCGCCACTTAATTTAAGAATTTTTACCAATTTATCAGCTTCGTGCGGCATATTTCCCCAAGCTTCAAATCCGTGCTCACCCGATAAAAACTGAATGCTGCTCACAATAATATGGTAGGCCGCTTTTGAATTTTGAAGCTCGTTTTTTAGCCATTCCCACTGTATTTCACCCAACATCGTTCCTTCACCATACACATTTGGTTTAAACCGTTTTTCGGTTTCATTATCGGCAGTTAATGCGGTTCTGAAATAGCGGGTGTCCAATAAAATAATTTTTATGGTTTTGTTGTTTACGCTATAGTCTTTGGAAAAATAAACACCTTTCTGGTTTCTGCGAACATCATTTTGGGGAACATCAAGAAAGTCTAAAAACAATTGCTGCGCTTCGGCTTTTTTTGGATATTCAAATCCGCCGTCATTTAAACCATAATCGTGATCGTCCCAAGTGCCAATAACTGCTACTTTTTTAGTGAAATTGGCATAATCAGCATTGTTTTTTTGAATTCGGTAATTTTCGGCCATATATGCCATATCATAGGTATCGGTGTAAATGACGTCGCCTCCCCAAATCCATAAATTCGGTTTGTTTTTTTTAATTTCTGTCCAAAACGGATTGGATAATGTCTGGTTGTTGCAAGATCCAAATGCAATGACAAAATCAGGATTGGTTTCCTTTAAAACGAGCGGATTGTTTTTTTGTTTTTCATTCGTGTTACAAGAAGAAATAAGTAATAACAGGAATAAAATGGATTTAAAATAGTTCATTTTTTATACTTTAATAGTAACAATGCAGTTATATTTATATATTTTTTTCAACCAATTATTTTGATAATTAATTTGTTTCTAGGTACTTATATGGCAATAAACCGTATGAATATCCAATACTTAATGCTGAAATCTTAATAAATACAATTTCAACAAATGTACATTTGTAATTGAAATAAAATATACTATATTTTTGTATATTTGCACCCTTATGAACAGAAGTGATATTAAGGAGATAAAAGAGTTGTTTTCTACATCTCAAAATGTAGTAATCGTTCCACATAAAAACCCCGATGGTGATGCCATTGGCGCATGTTTGGCCATGTATCATTATCTGAAAAAAAACGGACATCATCCAACTGTGGTGTCACCAAATGATTATCCTAATTTTTTAAAATGGCTGCCGGGATCAAAAGAAGTCTTAAAATTTGATATGCAAAACAGGCAATCAAAAAAAGCAATTGCCGAAGCTTCTGTTATTTTTATATTGGATTTTAATGCCTTAAACAGGGTAGGAGACGATATGCAAAATACCTTGCAGGAATTTAAAGGTATTTTTATGATGATAGACCATCACCAGCAACCCGAGGATTTTGCAAAATACCTATTTTCAGACACGTCTATTTGTTCAACGTGCCAAATGGTATATCATTATTTAGAAAAGTTGCATGATGTTGAAGTGATTGATGCCGTTATTGCGACAAGTATTTATACTGGAATTATGACTGATACTGGGTCGTTTAGATTTCCTTCAACCACAAGTGAAACACACAGAATTGTGGCTGATTTAATCGATAAAGGGGCAGACAATGCCAAAATTTATAACCATGTTTACGATACCAATTCGTATGGTAGTTTACAGCTTTTAGGAAAGGCATTAACCAATTTGGTGGTTATACCCGAACTGAACACGGCTTATATTGCCTTGTCTCAGGCTGAATTAAACGAATTTGATTTTCAAAAAGGAGATACGGAGGGCATAGTGAATTATGGATTGTCTGTTGAAAACGTTATTTTTGCAGCTATTTTTATCGAAGACATGGAACAAAAAATGATAAAGATTTCTTTTAGATCGAAAGGAAGTTTTTCAGTAAATAAATTTGCAAGAAAGCATTTTAATGGCGGCGGACACGACAATGCAGCTGGAGGAAGATCAGAACTTTCGCTGGAAGATACTATTACCAAGTTTTTAAATATAATTCCGAAGTTTAAAAATGAATTGCTAAATTCTTATGAAGAATAACTATTTCCTTTTTATTTTTTTAATTTTGACGGTTTCGTGTGCAAACCCAATTCCGCGTAAACCTGTTTTAAGGAAAACGAGCTCTTTCTTAAAAGAATCAGTTGTGTTAAACAAAACGATGAATGAATCTGAAGAAAATATGTTTCGAGTGCTCATGGAAAAGGATTCTCTCACAGCATATTTAGCTTCGCCAAACGGATTTTGGTATACTTTTAATCAAAAAAATACCGATTCCTATAAGCCTAAAACGGGGGATCATATTTTTTACAGCTATGCAGTTTACGACATAAATAATGCGGTAATTTACAGTGCCGAAGAAATAGGGGAACAAACCTATATCACTGACAAACAAGAAATCATTGAAGGCTTGAGAAATGGCTTAAAACTGATGGGCGCCGGAGATGAGGCAACTTTTCTGTTTCCTTCACATAAAGTGTATGGATACTTAGGCGATTCCAATAAAATAGAAATAAATCAACCATTAATATTTAAAGTTCAATTAATTAAAATCAATAGAAAAAATGAAAGCAATTAAAATTTTAGCAGTAATTACAGTAATTTCAACAATGGTGTCCTGCAACAATAAAGGTACCGCGCAAAAATCATTAAAAACCGAAGTGGATACGGTGAGTTATTCCTTAGGAATAGATATTTCAAGTAAATTAAAGGCCAATTTTCCTGAAATTAACAAAGACCTATTTATTCAAGGCGTTATGAATGGATTAGATTCTACAAACATTTTAATAACTCCGGAAAATACAGAACCAATCTTAAGAGCGTTTTTTCAAAAAAAGCAAGAAGAAGCCATGAAAAAACAACAAGAAGAGATGGAAAAACAAATGGAAACTGAATTTGCTGGTGTAAAGGCAGAAGGCGTTAAATTTTTAGAAGCAAATAAAACAGCAAATGGCGTTCAGGTTACTGCAAGTGGTTTGCAATACATTGTGCTAAAAGAAGGAAAAGGTGAAAAACCTTTAGAAACTTCAACAGTAAAAGTTCATTATCACGGAACTTTAATCGACGGTACGGTATTCGACAGTTCAGTAGACAGAAAAGAACCAGCAGAGTTTCCAGTAAACAGAGTAATTAAAGGATGGACTGAAGGTCTTCAATTAATGAGTGTTGGTTCAAAATACAAATTTTTCATTCCTCAAGAATTGGCATACGGCGCTACTCCACGTGAAGGCGGAGCAATTAAACCTTTTATGCCATTAATTTTTGAAGTTGAATTGTTGGAAGTTAAAAAATAATAACGCATCCGTTTTGCATTGTTGATTTGTAAAACAAAAAAAAATAAAATGCCCTTTTAACTGCAATATGTTTAAAAGGGCATTTTAATTATTTGCGGCATATAGTTTAAATTATAAAAATTATAGGGTGATTGTTTAACCAAACAAATTATATTTACAGTTGAAATGAACCAAAAAAGTGGTGTTTAAATATCGCTGACACGTTGCGATTTTCTAATAAATTAAAATAAAGATAACCCTGCATAACAAATAAAACAGATTCAAATGAAAGCCAAACTAATAATAATTGTATTGTCATTACTTGTAATTTCTTGTAAACCAACAAAATATGCCGATTTAGATGACGGTTTGTATGCAAATATGGAAACCAACAAAGGGGATATTTTGTTAAAACTTGAATTTGAAAAAACACCTGTAACAGTCGCCAATTTTGTTTCATTGGCAATGGGTACAAATCCGTATGTTGTTGGCACAAAAAAAGGAAAAAAGTATTACAATGGCATTATTTTTCATAGGGTCATTAAGGATTTTATGATTCAAAGTGGTGATCCTTTGAGTACTGGAGAAGGAGATCCTGGCTATAAATTTAGTGATGAATTTCCTAAAGATAGTATTGGAAATCTTTTGTTGAAACATGACAAAGCAGGTATTTTATCAATGGCAAATTCGGGCCCTGCCACCAACGGAAGCCAGTTTTTTATCACACATAAAGAAACTTCTTGGTTAGACGGCAAACATACCGTGTTTGGAAATGTGGTTGCAGGCCAGGCGGTGGTTGATTCCATTATACAAAATGACACCATCAGAAATATTGAAATTATTTCCATCGGAAAAGTCGCCAAAAAATTTGATGCCCAAATGGCCTTTTCTTCGTATTATGAAAAGTACCAGAAAGCTATAAAAGAGAAAGAAGAAAAAATTCAACAAGCTAAAACGGCTACATTGGCAAAAATAACCACTTATTTAGATGAAGCACCTTTTTTGGCTTCCGGATTAAAATTGGTGATTACTGAAACAAAAAACGGTGCGTTTCCACCAAAAGGCAGCAATGTAAAAGTGAATTATGCAGGTTATTTTACAGATGGAAGTCTGTTTGACACCAGTTATAAGGAAGTTGCAATGGCTTACGAAACTTATGATGAAGCGCGAGACAAACAAAACGGCTATGTGCCTTTTACCACCATTTACGGACCGGATGCTCGCTTAATTGGAGGTTTTAAAGAAGGTTTGCAAAAAATGAGAATAGGCGATAAAGCGATACTGTTTGTGCCTTTTCATTTGGGTTACGGAGCGCAAGGTGCCGGAAATGTGATTCCGCCAGATACCAATTTGGTGTTTGAATTGGAATTGGTTGGCATGGCCAATTAAACAATCAACAAATTAACTAACTTGGGCAATCCAATGATAGATTCGCTTATTAATAAAGACATTGAATTGTTCATTTTCCTAAATAATTTAGGAACAACCCAATGGGATGGTTTTTGGCTGTTTATGTCTAATAAGTTCAGTGCCATTCCATTGTATTTACTGTTACTTTATGTTACCTACAAACAATTCGGATTAAAGAAAACTTTTGTTGCAGTTCTTTTTATTGTCTTGCTGATCACTGCATCAGACCAAACCAGTAATTTATTTAAATATGGTTTTAAACGGTTGCGTCCTTGTCACAATGAAAATATTTCTGATTTAATTCGATTGGTAGGCGGGCGTTGCGGAGGCTTGTATGGCTATTTTTCAGCTCATGCAGCCAATTCAATGGCGATTGCCGTATTTTTTGGGTTTCTTTTCAAAAGTAAATTAAACTATTGGTTTCCAATTCTTGTTATATGGGCAATAACGGTTTCATATAGCCGAATTTATTTAGGGGTGCATTTTCCTTTAGATGTGGTTACAGGAATGCTCTTCGGACTTACTTATGGCACTTTGTTTTATGCTTTTTTTAAAGCCTTTTTGAAAAAGTTTATTGCTTAGCCTTGTAAATTTCTTTGTTGAAAGGATTTATAAATATTAGTAAAAAAATAACACTGAAAGCAAATTCATAAATTTCCCACTTTCTGGTTGAAGTTATAAATAATAACAATCCTGTTCCAATTAAAAACGCAATGGTATGATGCCATTGTACAATGGGAACTGCAAATTTGTTTGCCAAGTTTTTGACCCAATCTAACTTTCTGTATAAAAAAGGCGTTATAATTAAATAAATAACCAATACGACAGTTAAAAGCTGACTGAAAATTAATTTGTTTATTTTGGTTTCACCAACCACCATATTGTGTAAATTGGTTTCTCCTTGTGCATTGTTTTCTATAAAATATTGGGAAGATTCCATGTTAAAAATGCGCTGTCCCCAAGAAATTTCTTCTCCTGCACCAAAAAAGAAAACAACAGCCATTGCTAAAATTCCAACCTTCCACAAAAAATCTTTATGTTTAAAAAGTTTGAAAAATCGAAACAATAAAAGCAAACTTGCACTTAATAAAAATATCGCAGAACCGTTTTCCACAAATCCGTCTTCCACCGTATAAACTTCATCAAAATACGTAAGATCTGTGTTTGCAAAGTAAACTCCCAATCCGAATATGACGATCAAAAATAAATAGGCAACTTTATCAATGTTGGTAAGTGTTTTCATAAATGTTTGTATTTTGATTTCCTTTGTGTTTATTGTATAGGTTAAAAGTACTATTTTTTTGATACTAAATAAAATTCTCTGATTAACCGCTCTTTGCTTTTTGAACCAAAATTTAAATTATAAGTTTCAATGAGTCTAAAATTATAATCTTGGCCCATTTGAGAGGTCATAATTTCAACATCTTTAGGCATAAGCAGCAAGCCAAAATTTGGCTCAGCCGGTATTTCTACAGACTTATCTTTATAAATGTTTTTGATAATTCCGTTGTATTCCCAAAGAAGTTCCGGCGTTATTTCCCCTACGGAATAACTGATAATATGTTCTTTTTCTTCAAATTGATGCAAGGAATTAATGGATTTATAAGCTTCATTTTTAGTGATGCTTTTTGACAGCGGCAATCCGAACACCGCTAAAGAAACTACAAACAAAATGGTTAAATAAAATACATTTTGAAATTTTTTAACATACAAATTTCTAATCAGTAAAATACCTATTAAAAGCATTGCCATTGAAGTCAATACATAACTTAAAAGGTGGTTTTGCAATCCGTCTTTCAACAAAAAGAACAAAGCAAAAGGCACTGCCAGACTTATGATGGCTATTAGTCCAAAATTAAAATAAACAGGAATTGTTTCCCCTTTTCGTTTTAATTCAGAAAAATTGTTCAATAAATATTGTATATAAAACCCAGTATTTATCGCCAACGGAATAAGCGCCGGAACCAAATATCGCGACTTTTTTTCAGGAATCAGAGAAAGTAAAACAACGGCGAAAATCGTCCACCAAAAAGAGAACTGATAGGCTTTTTTATGTTCAATGCGCTTTATCAAATAAGGATACAACAAACTTATCAATGCGGGAATTGCCCATAAACCGGACTGGATAAAAAAGTTCCAATAGTAATAAAATGGTTTGATGTTGTAGTTGCTCCAATTTTCGGTTTCTTTTGTGGCAATTTTTAAAAATGCTTCGGGATCGGCCAATCTTACATACACAAACCACCAGCCTCCAATAATGACTAACAATAATACAAATCCTGTTAATGGCAGAAATTTTGTTTTGAAGTCTTTAAATTTAAAAACCATTCCGTAGGAAATCAAAAAGGGTAAAAACATGGCATACAAAGAAACCGGTCCTTTACTCATGACAGACAATCCAACAAAAAAGGCGGCAAATAAAGCGTTTTTCCAAAGCGCCATTTTTTCTTCAAAAAAGAGAAACAAAAAATAGAGGCCGGCAAGCATAAAACCATGCGCGAAAATATCCCAGGGCGCTTCAATAATGATGGCGAAAATATAGAAGGAAGTCACCAAAATTAAACTGTTATGGAAGCTTTGAATTTTAGAAAGCATTAATTTTAAGGATAAATAATAAATGCAAATACCCGAAAATAAAACCATCAATGCTGCAGGAAGCCGTAAAGCAAAAATATTATTTATGCCAAAAATCATTCCTGAAACTGCCGTTAACCAAGTTGGCAAAGGTGGTTTTTGATAGCGGGCTTCACCATTCATGGTGGTTAATAACCAATTATCATCCTGAACCATTTCCCGTGCCGTAATAAAATTACGGGCCTCCATAATGGTCATGTTTGGCACTTCCAAATGAACCAGGAGCATCAGGATCACAACAGTTGATAATAGGGCTAACGGATATTTTTCAAAGATTTTAATCATCTATAGTTTCCTTTTGAATGTTATTAGAACTTTCCTTTTTTAATAAAACAAGGTTCCTGAAATAAATGATGGAGCCCAGCATATGGCCAACAAACAATACGGGATCTTTTCTGATGATGGCGTAAATTAAAATCATAATGGAGCCAATAAAACTCAAAAGCCAAAATCCGAAAGGCAATAACGATGCTTTATTTTTTTCAGAATAAATCCATTGGTAAACAAAACGAAGCGCAAAAACAGTTTGTGCAATAATTCCCAAAGCCAACAACCATTGCGGAATGTTTTCATTTTTAAGCAATTTGGCCAAATCGTAAGTGTTGTTGTTGAAATAGTAAATGACAATAAGTAGCGGAAAAATCCATAAGAAAATACGCAACATTATTGGTGCTTTTTTCCATTCTCCCTGCAACTGTAAATTTCGAATATAAATGAAGTAAGTGATTGCCTGGCCCAACATAATGGCAAAATCCACACGCAAATAACCATAGACGAATAGCAGGAAGGAAGCAAATAAACTTAATTTCCAAAAAAGGGCAGGCGTCAAAACTTTTTTGCTTTTTTCAGATAAAATCCATTGCAAAATAAGTCTGCCCGAAAATATCAGCTGCGCCAAAAATCCGATACTGTAAATAATCCAGTTGCTCATTAGCCCTTTTTAGCAATTTTATAATTCAAGTATTTTTTCTTCATCCATAAATATGCAAAACAATCGATGAGCGGACCAACCAATCGGTTCCACAATCCATATTTTGCCAGACCAGCAATTCTTGGAAAATGTTGCACGGGAATTTGTTTTATTTTGCCATTTTGCAATAAAATCATTGCGGGCAAAAAACGATGCAACCCATTAAACATGGGAATATTTTTGGCAAAATCGGTTTTGATGACTTTTAGCGGACAGCCGGTATCGTCCATACCATCATGCGTAAAAGATCGTCTTATTCCGTTTGCAATTGCCGAAGACATATTTTTTACAAAGGAATCTTTTCTGTTGGCCCTAACACCAGTTACCAAATCATATTCGCCAATATTTGCCAATAATAAATTAAAATCTTCAGGCGCTGTTTGCAAATCGGAATCAATGTAACCAACCAGTTCTGCATCCACATGTTTAAATCCAGCCGCAATAGCAGCGCTTAATCCACGGTTTTGTTCAAATGAAATATAGGAAAAATCAGGATTTTTGGTGCAAATTTCCTCTATCAATTGTTGGCTATTGTCTTTACTGCCGTCATTTACGAAAAGAATATTTGTTCTTTTTGAGGCAATTTTTATATAATTGGAAAGTTCCTGTTCCACGCGTTTTAAATTGTCCTCTTCATTATAAACAGGCACAATTATGGTAAATTCGTATTTCATTATTTTTAAGCCAATTTTAGTAATTCTTCAGCAGCTTTAAACGGCGTTGTTTTTAATTTTTGGAATGTCTTCCATATATTTTTCAATGGTTGGTTAATGGTTTCCAATAGCCAATACTTGTGTTGTTCATTTCTTCTTTTTTCAAAATAGCCATTTGCTTTTGTTAAACTCAAATAAAATTATGTAAAATTTTGCGATTTTTTGTCGTTAATTTATGTTTATTCAGGTTTCAATAAATAAATGGAAGATTTAAAATTGGAATCCAGAAGCTTCATTTTTGAAAAGTATTCGTTGGGAATGTCTTTCTTCTTTTTGTTAGTTACCACAAAATAAAGCTTGGCGTCACTTTTTAATATGGAATCCATTTCCTTGGTATCGGCAACAACTTTTGCTTTACCGTTGGAATAAAACTGTCCGGAATATGATTTGCCAATCCAATAGTAAAGGTCTTCATTTTTATTGAAATTAATTTGTTGGTTTTGAATTAGATATTTGTCGGAATTCATATAAAAATCCAATTTACCGGTTAAAAAAGCGCCAAAAAAAAGCAAAATGGCCACTGCCGGAAAAATGGAACCAACCACCAACATGGTATTTTTCTTTTCATAATTTTTCCACCAATGTACCATTAAAAGCGCAATAGGAATGGTTACCGGAAGAATATACGTGTGTAAAATATTTTTTGAAATCGTAAAAAACAACGGGGTCCAAAACAGCCAAAAAACCAAGTAGGAAACATATTTATCCTTAAAAATTGTTTTCCTTTCTTTCCAAATTTTATACAACACAATTTGTATCCAGGGAAATGCGAAAGCGAGTAAAAACAACCAAATCATCCCAAGAGGTTGCGAGTGGCCACTGCCGTATAAATCGCCTTTCCATCCAGGAACTAAAAATCGGTTAAAATGTTCGCCTACGATAAAATAATTTAAAAATCCGGGTGATCTGTTTTCTGCCAAAATATACCAAGGAATTGAAATCACTGCAGTAATTAGGATTCCGGTAAACCAAGGCAATTTTATATAAATGTCTTTAAGCGGTATTTTATGCAGCAATATCCAAAGAAAAATAGGAGGGACTGTTAAAACCAAAATGATAGGTCCTTTTGCTAAAAATCCCAATCCGAGCCCAATAAAAAACAGATAATTCCAAAAGGAGTATTTGTCGTTTTGCATCGCTTTCCAAAAAGAAATCATGATCAGGGCAATGCTAAAAGCCAAAGCACTATCTGTGGAGACAACGCCGGTGTGAATTAAAAATTCGGGCATGGTCAACAAAATAAATGCAGGTAAATAAAAGGAAATACCGTCTTTTTTTGCCAATTTTCCAAGGACAATCAACAAAATAATGGCCAATAAAAAGGAAGGAAATCGCGCCGCCATTTCGCTTACGCCGAAAGTTTCAAAACTTAAGGCAGAAAGCCAGGTGGATAAAGGCGGTTTTGCCCAAAATGGAATGCCGTAATCTATTTGCAATACCACCCAATTTTTGGTTTCGTACATCATTCTGGCAATTTCCCCATAGCGTGATTCTGTCTTGTCCAGTAAGGGAATTGCTGCCGTAAGAATAAGTCGGAAAATCACCATGACAACCACAGAAATAAACAGATAAAACGAGGTGTTTTTATAGCTTTTTAAGTCCATTTTTAGAAGCGTTTGTTAGTGATTTGAATTATTTTTTTGAATTGACAATGTTATGGATTCTGTACAAATCAATCCATAATTTTATAAAATAAGAGGCTTTTACTTTTGAATCTCCTCTGTCTACCCATCTTAACAAAGGCACTTCCAGCATTTTTTTCAACACGTTGTCTCTTCCATAAAATTTAATGATTCTGTCAAAAATCTCCACATCAAACAGCCATTTGGAAACGAAAGCATCTTTAAAAACGACTTCTGCCAATGGGGTCGAAAATATTTTACAACCGCATTGCGTATCGTAAACATTCAACTTTAAAATATAGGAAATAACGGTGGCGATAATTCTGCCGATAAAAAAGCGGTAGTGACTTCTTTCAATCACAGCGCCAATTCTTTTTATTCTCGAGCCAAAAACAAAATTGATGTCGGTATTTAAGAAGCAAGTCATCGCCAAACATTCTTCCAGCGAAGTTGCCAAATCGGCATCCAAATAGGCAATATAATCGAATTGATGATGATAATGACAGTAATGAAAACCGCTTCGTATGGCTTCAGCTTTACCCATATTTTTAATATAGGAATGAACAATGACCTGCTTTGGAAAGCGCGATTTGATACCTTCAAGAATGGTCAGCGTATTGTCTGATGAACCATCATTGACAAAACAGATTAATACCTCCGGATTTTCTTCAATAAAGTGCCTATATTCCTGCACCGCCAAGCCTTTTTCTTCATTATAGCAGGGAATTACGATGCAAACATTCTTTTTTACGGTGGACAAATTGTACATGAAGGCTTTCTGCTTAATTGAAATCTTTATAAATTGAAACGAATATTCGCGGTAAATTTAAATGATTTATCTCGATAAAATCGTCTCAGCCCAAATTATGTTTTGAAGTCTCTATAGAAATTGAATAACGAAATGGCAAAATATAAATGCCAAATGCTAAATTTTAAATTTGAATTTTACAATAGGAACTTCCCATGATTCATTATTCATTTTTCATTCAATTTGGGTTCAGGATTTTTAGTATATTTACGCTTTTAAATTAAGGGAAGTTTTAATGGAATTATACAAAACAAATCAGCTCAAAATATACAATTCTTTAAGTAAATCTAAAGAAATTTTCAAACCCATTGTTGAAGGAAATGTTGGCATGTACGTATGCGGACCAACGGTTTACAGCAATGTGCATTTGGGAAATGTACGGACTTTTATGTCCTTCGATTTGGTTTTTCGTTATTTAAAACAGTTGGGTTATAAGGTGCGTTATGTGCGCAATATTACCGATGCCGGGCATTTGGAAAATGATGCAGATGAAGGCGAAGACCGAATTGCCAAAAAAGCGCGAATAGAAAAAATTGAACCCATGGAAGTGGTGCAGCGCTATACGGTCGATTTTCATGAAACGCTTCAAAAAGTGAATAATTTGCCACCAAGTATTGAGCCTACTGCAACCGGACATATCGTTGAGCAAATTGAAATTATTAAAGATATTTTAGCCAAAGGAATGGCTTATGAAGTAAATGGATCTGTATATTTTGATGTATTAAAATACAATGAAACAGAACATTACGGAATTCTTTCAGGCAGGAATATCGAAGAATCTGTTCACAATACAAGAGAGTTGGACGGACAATCGGAAAAGAAAAATCCGCAAGATTTTGCCCTTTGGAAAAAAGCGGAAGAAAAACATATTATGCGTTGGCCTTCACCTTGGGGAGAAGGTTTTCCCGGGTGGCATTTGGAATGTACTGCCATGAGCACAAAATATTTGGGAGAAACATTTGACATTCACGGTGGCGGAATGGACTTGAAATTTCCGCATCACGAATGTGAGATTGCACAATCTAAAGTGAAAAACAAGGTGAATCCGGTGAATTATTGGATGCATGCGAATATGCTGATTTTAAACGGGCAGAAAATGGCAAAATCCACCGGAAATTATATTTTGCCCAATGAAATTTTTACGGGAGAAAATAAGATTTTAAGCAAGGCGTTTTCGCCAAGTGCCACACGTTTTTTTATGATGCAGGCGCATTACCGAAGTGTGTTGGATTTTTCGAATGATGCGTTGGAAGCTGCTGAAAAAGGCTATATGAAACTGATGGAAGCCTTAAATAATCTTGAAAACATTGAAGCAGTTAAAGTGTCATCTATCAATATTAACGACTGGAAACAAAGATGTTACGAGGCCATGAACGACGATTTTAACAGTCCGGTGTTGATTGCCAATTTATTTGAAGCGGTAAAATACGTGAATTTATTGCTTGAAAAAAAGGAAACCATTTCTGCAACTGATCTAGAAACACTTAAAAACACCATGAATATTTTTGTTTTTGATGTTTTGGGTTTGCAAAACAATTCAGAAGAGAATGCCTGCGATAAATTAAACGGTGTTGTTGAAATGTTGATCAAAATGCGTAAAGAAGCGCGTGACAATAGGGATTGGGCGCTATCTGACAAAATTCGTGACGAACTCGCGGTTTTAGGAATTCAGCTTAAAGACGGAAAAGAAGGAACCACATTTTCCATAAATTAGTTTGAAAACGATTACTAAAATATTGGCAATTCCATTTATTTGGCTGGTGCGTTTTTATCAGGCAGCCATTTCACCGTATTTGCCATCAAGTTGCAGATATTCGCCGACGTGTTCAAGTTATACCATAGATGCTTTAAAAAAACATGGAATTTTTAAAGGAGGTTGGTTGTCAATCAAACGAATTGTGAGTTGCAATCCTTGGGGCGGACATGGGTATGATCCGGTTCCGTAAGCTCCCTAACCCCCGAAGGCGGGTTAAAAGCTGAAAGCTTGCCTGCCGGAGGCAGGTTAAATGTTAAAAGTTAAAAGTTAAAAGTTAAATGTTAAAAGTTAAAAGTTAAAGGCAATAAAAAACAGTTAAACGACTAAACAGTTAAACAATTAAACGATTAAACGGTTCACAGTTACACGATTAAACAAATAAACGATTAAACAACTAAACAAATAAACAGTTAAACAGTTCACAGTTACACGATTAAACAACTAAACAGTTAAACAGTTCACAGTTACACGATTAAACAAATAAACGATTAAACAACTAAACAACTAAACAACTAAACAGTTCACAGTTACACGATTAAACAAATAAACAACTAAACAACTAAACAGTTAAACAGTTCACAGTTCACAGTTCACAGTTACACGATTAAACAACTAAACAGTTAAACAAACAAATAAACAACTATGATACTACTTCAAATAGATTGGAATCCTTCACCCGAAATTTTTAAAATTGGCTCGTTTGCTGTTAGGTACTACAGTTTAATGTTTGTAATTGCCTTTATGTTAGGGTTGTTTTTGATGAAAAAGATATTTATAAATGACAATATTCCTATTGAAAAATTGGATTCTTTGTTTATTTATACGATTATCGGAACATTGTTAGGCGCAAGAATTGGGCATTTCCTGTTTTATGAACCTGAATTTTTCTTCAGAAAACCTTTGGAAGTGTTGCTGCCTTTCCGTTTTTCGCCAAAATTTGAATTTACGGGATATGCCGGTTTGGCCAGTCACGGCGCGGTTATTGGGATAATTACCGCCATGTATTTTTTCAGTAAAAATGTGTTGAAAAAACCAATACTGTTTATTTTAGACAGAATTACGATTCCAGTTGCTGCTGCCGGTGTTTTTATCCGATTGGGGAATTTAATGAATTCTGAAATTATCGGAAAACCAACAAATTCGGATTACGGTTTTATATTTAGACAATTGGGGGAAGATTTTCCACGCCATCCATCACAATTGTACGAGGCATTTGGGTATCTTTTGGTATTTATTCTCCTGTGGTTCGTGTATTGGAAAACCGATAAAATGAAGAAATCGGGCTATCTTTTCGGATTGTTTTTTGCATTGCTTTGGTCGGTTCGATTTCTTGTGGAATTTTTCAAGGAAAAACAGGTTGAAGGAGGCGAGAATTGGATGTTAGGACTCAATACCGGACAGGTTTTAAGCATTCCACTTATTATTATGGGATTGTATTTTATGTTTCGTAAAACAAAGGACGAAACTAAATAAGCTTGAAGATTGCTAAATTATGGACGGTTTTATTGAAAATGAAGTCTTTGAAAAAATAGATTATTCAAAAGTAAAATTGGCTAAGGGAGAATATGATGGTTGTTCTTTTAGAAATTGCCTGTTTTTGAATGCTCATATTTCCGGGATTACATTTGTCGATTGTGAATTTATAAATTGTAATTTCAGCAATACCGATTTTAAAAACACGTCATTTAGAACCGTGGTTTTCAAAAATTGCAAATTATTGGGACTTCATTTTAACCATTGTAACGCTTTTTTATTGGCGCTTCGCTTTGAAGAATGTCATTTAAACATCATTTCCTTTTATAAATTGAAACTCAAAAACACAAAGTTCAACAAATGCAAACTTCAGGAAGTTGATTTTACAGAAACCGATTTAACCAATGCAATATTTAACAATTGCGATTTAATCGGATCCATTTTTAAGTCTACAATTTTAGAAAAAGCCGATTTCAAAACCTCATTTAATTACAGCATTGACCCGGAAATAAATCGCATAAAAAAAGCCAAATTCTCTTTGCAGGGCGTGATTGGCTTGTTGGGAAAATATCAGATAGAAATAGCATAATTTACTAAAAAACGTCGCAATTGCGACGTTTTTTATTTCTTATTTAGACGGTTAACTTTTTTTTGTTTTTAGTTATTGTTAAAAGAAATACTTCCGTAACTCGATTTTATGGAAATTTGGTTGCCTGAATTTGCCGAATTATAATAACCCTCGTAATATTTTGAAGAAGATTTTTCAATTTCTTTGTTGAAGGTAAATCCATTTCCGTGTTTAAATCCGCTATAACTTAATGCGGCCGTAATGTCAAATGATGCATTTGGTTGCAAACCAAGTTTTATGTGCGTGTAGGAAGATTGAATGCTTAATTTTTTCAAACGTTCACCTAATTCTTGAATTTTTAAGGAACCATAATCCAAATTAAATGTGCCGGAATCAAGCAATTTATCAACGGTTAAATTCATATAATCACTTGTCCCAACCATAATTTCAGCGTTGCGAATTTTTAAACTGCCGTAATCGCAACTATAATTTAAGCGATTAATGGTTCCAAAAGCTATGTGAGAATAGTCGGCATTTAATTCAATATTTCCTGCTTTTTCAATTCTTAATGTGGAATAATCGGCGTTTACAGCACCGTTTTTCATATAAGAAATAGTGGAATTATTGGTGTAATCAATATTTATGTTGTTTGAAGTATTTAACAATTCACCAATATTTAATTTGCCGTAATCACAATTAATGGTTGCTTTTCCTTCCAGTTTGTTGAGATTAATTCCGCCGTAATCATTGGTTAAATTCACATTATTGGTAACGGGCATTTTAATCTGGTAATTGATTTCCATAGTCACATTATTTTTGTTTCCCCACCAACTCCAGGATGAAGAACTTTTTTCAATCATTGTTTTTGCGGAAACATAAGAGGAATTCGCATCGAATTCAACAGTAATTTCCTCCAAACGGTTTTTAACTTTGTCTTCATCATCGCCGTTGGTCGTAATTTTTACAATGACTTCTATGTTATTTTCGTTCCAAGTCACAATATCAATATTTCCATACTTGTTTGAAACGTTTAAAGTGGCGTCTTTGCTTACTTTAAACTCTTTGGCAATCGTTTTATTTTTGGTGTATTTTCCCTTTTTTTCTGTAGCAAAAATAGCCAACGGAATCAGTAAAAAAAGAAGTAAAAGTTTAGCTGAATTTTTCATTATTTTGTATTTTTAATTGTTTAACATCCTCTATTTGAATTAATAAACTTTGTAAGATTTCAATTCGCTGTTGAAAATTGGAAATCATAGCGTATATAATTCTTTGATCTTCAGTACTTTCTTTGAGCTCAAAAGTGAGTGCCTCATATTGTTTTTCCAGTTTATTTAATTGCTGTAATCCGTCGTTAATTATTTTTTCAGTAGTAGGATTTCGTTCTTTTTCAATGGTGGCAAGTTCCTTTTCAATGGTCGCAACAAAATAATTTTGGGTTTCTCCCATTTCTGAAGAGACTTTCGCCAGTTCCATACCCGAATTTGAAAATGATGCGCCAAGCCAAATGCCAAAAATTAATATGACGGAAGCCGCTATGGCAATAAAAGGCCACAGTTTCAAAAGAATATTTGGCTTTCTGCCTTTGTTCAATTTTGCTTCAAATCTGTTGAAATGTCCAATATTTGGTTCTTCCACATCAAACTGATTTTCCAATTCTTTAAATATTTTTTCTACATTATCTTGCATAACTTTCAGATAAAAGTTGTCTTAATTTATTTTTCGCCCTTGAAATGGTTGTCCGTGTATTTTCATAACTAATGTCCATAATTTGGGCAATCTCTTCACAATCATACCCTTCAATTAAATTTAAGGTCAGGGCCACTTTATAGTTACTTTTTAGCGTTGACAGTTTATTTAAAATCTCACTTACATTCAGTTCTCCGTAATCAGAACCATCTTCCTCAATCGCTGATATGGATACTTTTTCAAGAGGAACCGTTTCAAATTTATTTTTATTTCTTAATGCGGTGATGCTGTTGTTAATCACTATTTTTTTTAGCCAAGCACCAAAAGTCACCTGCTCACTAAAGGAATCCAATTTTGTAAAAGCCGATAAAAACGACTCTTGCATCACATCTTCCGCTTCAAAAGAATCATTTAAAATTCTAAAAGCGGT
This sequence comes from Gelidibacter sp., assembly GCA_010906935.1. Taxonomy (GTDB): domain Bacteria; phylum Bacteroidota; class Bacteroidia; order Flavobacteriales; family Flavobacteriaceae; genus Lutibacter. The sequence continues at coordinate 22,519 of JAAFHC010000022.1, read as the reverse complement.
ATTATACATCGCCTTAAAGTATAGGTTATATATCGTAAATTGGGCTTTGGCATCGCCTTTTTTACATCCTGCTATAAGTTGGTTAATATCTTGATTCGCCACGTTCAAAACTGATTTCTATTAAAAGACTATGTTATTTTTAAAGTGTTACACTTTTATTTAAAATTAGGCAATAATTTGGGTGTTACCGCATTTTTCGGCGGGCAAACCCCCATAAAAATGCGGTCGGGCTTTCGCTTCAATCTTTTTTTCAGCGGAAAAGCCTCAAAAAAGGATTTTCGCTTCAAACCCTAACACAAATTGAATTACGAATTGGGATTTTAAAAAAATCAGGCTAACGTATCAGTTAATAAAGTTTAATAGGTCACCACAACTAATTTATGTCGCGGCACAATACCACCATTGGAACTTTCACCTTTTGCCATTTTCCCCAAAGAATAATATCAAACAATTACAAAAAATAGGTTGAATTATAATTTATTTAAAATTACTAAAAAAATAATCAGGTTGAATAGGTTTTTTGGCATAACAATTGGCAATTATTAGGAGATAATATCATTGTTATCTATATAAATTATTGATAACCAAAAAAATAAATTAATTTTGCATAAATCATTTTTTAAGTCAAGAAATTATTAATGACAAAATGACCCAATAAAATACTATGAGTAAATCTAAATTTTTTAAACTGGACAATCTGTCATTACAACATATGTTAGACGAGGATGCTGATTTGATACCGTTGATGACTCCAGAAGATGAAGAAGAAATTAATAATGAGGACATTCCGTCAATTTTGCCCATATTGCCTTTGCGAAATACCGTATTGTTTCCTGGCGTTGTAATTCCAATTACCGCCGGGCGTGATAAATCGATTAAGTTGATTGAAGATGCCTATAAAGGAAACAAAATTATTGGCGTTGTTGCACAAAAAGACGAAAGCATTGAAGACCCATCAACCAGCGATATTTTTAAAGTGGGCACTGTTGCACGTATTTTACGGATGTTGAAAATGCCTGATGGAAATACAACGGTCATTATCCAGGGTAAAAAGCGGTTTGAAATTGACAGCTTTGTGCAGGAAAAACCTTATATGCAGGCAACTACCAAAGAACGCATTGAAGATCGTTCCGAAGAAAAAGAGCCAGAATTTGAGGCTATTATTGATTCTATCAAGGAAATGGCAATTCGCATTATTAAAGAGAATCCGAACTTGCCTTCAGAAGCCACATTTGCCATTAAAAATATTGAAAGCAATCCGTTTTTAATCAATTTTGTTTCTTCAAATATGAATTTGAAAGTAGAGGAGAAGCAAGAATTATTGCAATCCAATAACTTGAAAGAAAGAGCATTACTGACTTTAAAAAAGATGGATATTGAATTGCAAAGATTGGCTTTGCGCAATGATATTCAGTCTAAAACACGTTCTGATATGGATCAGCAACAACGTGAATATTATTTAAATCAGCAATTAAAAACCATTCAGGAAGAATTGGGTGGCGTTTCATTCGATGAAGAATTAGAGGAATTGCGCAAAACTGCAAAAACAAAGAAATGGAATGATGAAGTAAAAGACACCTTTGAAAAAGAATTGGGGCGTTTGCAACGTATGAATCCGCAGGCAGCAGAATATTCTATCCAGCGAAATTATTTGGACCTGTTGTTGGAATTGCCTTGGAATGAATTTTCAGTAGACAAATTCGATTTAAAACGGGCGCAAAGAATATTGGACAGGGATCATTTCGGATTGGAAAAAGTAAAAGAACGCATTATTGAGCATTTGGCGGTATTGAAATTGAGAGGCGACATGAAATCTCCAATCATTTGTTTGTACGGTCCTCCGGGTGTTGGTAAAACTTCCTTGGGAAAATCCGTTGCTGAAGCGCTTGGAAGAAAATATGTTCGCATGTCATTGGGCGGTTTGCGAGATGAAGCAGAAATCAGAGGTCACAGAAAAACGTATATCGGCGCTATGCCAGGCCGTATCATTAAAGATATGAAAAAGGCAGGCACTTCAAATCCTGTTTTCGTGCTGGATGAAATTGACAAAATGGGTTCGTCAAGTCATAACGGTGATCCGTCTTCTGCGATGTTAGAAGTATTGGATCCAGAACAAAACACTGCGTTTTACGACAATTATTTGGAGTTGGATTACGATCTTTCCAAAGTGTTGTTTATAGCCACAGCAAATAGTTTGTCAACCATTCCTTGGGCTTTGCGCGACCGAATGGAAATTATCAATGTTTCAGGTTATACAACAGAAGAAAAAATGGAAATTGCAAAACGCCATTTGTTACCGAAACAATTAAAAGAACATGGATTGACAAGTGTGCATTTGCAAATTGGCAAGAAACAATTGGAGAAAATTGTGGAAGCTTATACCCGTGAATCGGGCGTTAGGGGATTGGAAAAGCAAATTGCCAAAATTGTGCGATATGCGGCCAAATCAATTGCCATGGAAGAAGAATATGTGGTGAAAATTACTACAGAAATTGTTGAAAAAGTATTGGGACCTTCCCATTTGGAGCGCAGTAAATATGAAACTAATGAAATTGCGGGCGTTGTAACCGGATTGGCTTGGACAAGTGTTGGAGGCGATATTTTATTTATTGAATCCATTATTTCCAAAGGAAAAGGGCTTACCATTACAGGAATGTTGGGCGACGTGATGAAAGAATCTGCAACAATTGCGATGGAATATATCAGAGCCAATGCAAGCGATTTTGATATTGATCCAAAACTGTTGGATGAATATAAAATTCATATTCACGTGCCGGAAGGCGCTACACCAAAAGACGGTCCAAGTGCCGGGGTTTCTTTGTTAACTTCTATTGTTTCCGTATTTACGCAACATAGGGTGAAGGCCAATTTGGCGATGACCGGTGAAATTACTTTACGTGGAAAAGTGTTGCCTGTAGGCGGAATCAAAGAAAAAATACTGGCAGCAAGACGTGCCAATATTAAAGAAATAGTGCTTTGTGCCGAAAATAAAAAGGATATTGATGAAATTAAGGAATCGTACTTAAAAGGCTTGAAATTTCATTATGTGAATACGATGAAAGAAGTGATTGACATTGCATTGACCAACGAGAAAGTGAAGAATGCAAAAAATTTAACCGTAACAGTGGTTCCTAAAACAACGGTATAAATTTGTAAATTGTGATATTGAACCAGTTCATTTAAAAAAGGCTGCCATTAATTTTTGGAGGCCTTTTTTCATACATTTCTGACATCTAAAATGCGTCCGTTTTTTAACTCACCTTCAACATCCAAATAATATATTTTTTTCGCAACCTGTTCTGGTGAAAATAAATCGCCGTGTTCATAAAAATCAATGAATCGTTGTACGGCTTTAAAGTGTTCTTTTGGGGTGTTTCTAGCTTTTTCCTGCATATCGGTATCAACAATTCCAGGGTAAATGGAAACAATGTCAACGCCATTTGCCAATTCTTTTTGTTCTTTTGAAACCACTTTGGTCATCATATCCAATCCGGCTTTTGAAGCACAATACATCACCCAGCTTTCATACGGATTTACGGCGGCGCCTGACGAAATATTGAAAATTTTCTTTTTGCAATTCCAGTCCTTCGACAATTTAATGAATTGGGAACTTAAAATCAAAGGCGCAGTCAAATTTACCTGAATGGTATAGGCAATTTCAGAAGGGGTCAGATTTTCAATCGTATTGACGGTTCCCAAATCGCCTGCATTGTTGATAAGCGTTAATTGTTGTGCGTTATTTTTGTCGAGATGCGTAAAAATTTCAGTGAGCGTGCTTTCAATGGTTTCGCTTTTGCTTAAATCGCATGGGTATTGCTCTTCAAAATATAATTTTTCAGCCTTGCTTCTTGAAATTGAAATGACTCTGTAGCCATTTTTGTGATATTCTTTTGCCAATGCAAGTCCCAAACCCTTGCTGCCGCCTGTAATAATAAGTATTTTTCCCATGTTGCTATATTGAAATACCAATGTAGCAAATTTTTAGAAAAGAGGAAGATAATTATTTCTCAAATTTTTTTGCTTCATTCCAAAATACGTCCATTTCGTCTAATGACATCTCGTGAAGTGATTTATTGATTTTTTTGGCTTCACTTTCTAAAAACTGAAAGCGATTGATAAATTTTTTATTGGTGCGTTCCAGCGCATTTTCCGGATTTACTTTGATGAAACGCGCGTAATTAATCAGCGAGAACAAGACATCCCCAAATTCTGATTCAATGGCGTCGGTATTTCCTTTGAGGAGTTCGGCATTTAGTTCATTCATTTCTTCCTGAACTTTTTCCCAAACTTGTTCGGGTTTTTCCCAGTCAAATCCAACTCCGGCGACTTTTTCCTGAATTCTGCTGGCTTTTACCATCGCAGGAAGGGCCTTTGGCACGCCTTCCAAAACAGAAGTTTTTCCTTCTTTTAGCTTTAGATTTTCCCAGTTTTGTTTGACTTCTTCCTCGTCTTTAACAACAACATCACCATAAATGTGCGGGTGACGGTAAATGAGTTTTTCAGAAATTGAATTGGCAACATCGGCAATGTCGAAATCACCTGTTTCAGAACCAATCTTCGCATAAAAAACCAGATGAAGCATTAAATCGCCCAATTCTTTTTTAATTTCGGGAAGATCATTATCCAGAATGGCATCACCCAATTCGTAGGTTTCCTCAATGGTTAAATGCCGAAGCGATTCAAATGTTTGTTTTTTGTCCCAAGGGCATTTTAAGCGCAACTCATCCATAATGTCCAATAATCGACCAAATGCTTGCAACTGTTGTTCCCGAGAGTTCATAACTAAGCTTCTTTAGTTTCTTCTTCCACTTCGTTAATAGCAGTGAAATCGAAATTTTTTGAAGCCAATAAATTATACCATTGCACTATTTTTTTGATGTTTGAGGTATAAACGCGCTCTTCATCAAAATTTGGTAAAACTTCTCTGAAATAGGAAGTCAGTATTTTATCGTTTTCTTTGTGGCTTAATGCTTCTTTTCCGTTTTCTTTTTCACCAATCGATTTTAAAACAATGCGAAGCGGAATTTCTTCTTCATAGGTGTAAATGGCAATTTCATTTAAAGCACTGATATTGTGTGTTGCGGTGATGGGAATTCTTTTTGAGTCAATTAATGATTCCACGATGATTCCGCCTTTCGATTGTGCTTTAATCTCATACAATCCCGGTTTTCCGTTGATGGCTACAATGTCTTTTAATTCCATTTGTTTTTTAATTGTTTAATTGTTTATCTGTCATTACGAGGCTTTTGCAAAAATTGCTTATGCCAATTTATTTCGGTATGTCGCGGACAGGTCACGGACAGGTCGCGACCTGTCCCTACTTTTTTTTCAGCAAAGGAAATTTCATTTTATAATCGGTACTCACAAGTCCTTTTGAAATATTTTCTAATTTCTTTTTAATCAGTCGTTTTGTTAGAGAGGCAATTTTATCAATGAATAAAACGCCTTCAATATGGTCGTATTCATGCTGTATCACTCGGGCTGCCATACCGTCAATAACTTCAATATGTTTTTCAAAATTTTCATCGAAATATTCAATGGTAATTTTCTCTTGTCTGAAAACATCTTCAGTAATGCTTGGAATACTTAGACATCCTTCATTAAAAGCCCATTCCGCGCCTTCTTCTTTAAGTATTTTGGCGTTGATAAATACCTTTTTAAAATTGCTTAAATATTCGGCCTCTTTTTCATTTAAATCTTCATCTTCCCCAAAAGGCGAGGTATCTACAATAAAAAGCCTGATGGCTTCACCTATTTGCGGTGCTGCCAATCCAACACCACGGGCGTTTATCATGGTTTCTTTCATATTTTCAATGAGTTCATTTAAATTGAGTTCATTTAAATTCGGATACTCTTTGTCAATATCAACGCCCATTTTTCTCAAAACAGGATCGCCATAAGCAATAATAGGTAAAATCATACTCTTTTTTTGGTTTGCAAAAATACAAAAGATTTAAGTAATAATAAAATCTTTAGTGTTCACTTATTTCTGATAAAGGTAACTCTGTAATATAATGGTAGCGCTTATTTCATCAATAAGCGATTTATTTTGGCGTTGTTTTTTCTTCAGGCCACTTTCAATCATAGATTGAAAAGCCATTTTTGAAGTAAAACGTTCATCCACGCGTTTAATGGGGATTTTAGGGAAAGTCATCCTTAATTTTTCAACAAATGGTTTGATCATTTGCTCGCTTTCACTTTCTGTATTGTTCATTTGTTTGGGTTCGCCAACCAAGAACAAGGCTACTTTTTCATTTTTTAAATACTCGGTTAAAAACGAAAAAATATTTTTGGTTTCAACAGTGGTCAGCCCAGAAGCAATAATTTGCAATTCGTCCGTAATGGCAATTCCTGTTCTTTTTTCTCCGTAATCTAAAGCTAAAATTCGCGCCAAAATGTTAACATAATTTATAAAGTTGTGCAAATTTAGGTATTTTGGATGGTAATTTTTTTTTAAAGCAATATATTTGTGCCAAACAGAAAAATAAAGGAATGAAACGAGCATATCAAATTTTGATACACACAGGAATGATTAATGGCGAACCTGCCTGTCCGGCAGGCAGGCTGCAGCTGTTACCGCTAAAAAATAAAATTTAAACAGATGAAAGCACTTAAAGAAATAATAGCACGCGCTTGGGAAAACAGGGAATTGTTAAAAGAAGAAATTACCCAAAACGCCATTCGCGAAGTGGTTGATTTGTTGGATAACGGAGTTATAAGAGTTGCGGAACCAACAGAAAATGGATGGCAAGTAAATGAATGGATAAAAAAAGCGGTGGTGTTGTATTTTCCGATTCAGAAAATGGAAACGTTTGAAGTAGGCATTTTTGAATATCACGATAAAATACCTTTAAAAAGAGGTTATAAAGAAAAGGGAATTCGTGTGGTGCCTCATGCAGTGGCACGTTATGGCTCCTACATTTCTGCAGGAACTATATTAATGCCAAGCTATGTAAATATTGGCGCTTATATAGATGAAGGCACTATGGTAGATACTTGGGCAACCGTTGGAAGCTGTGCGCAAATAGGCAAAAATGTGCATTTAAGCGGCGGCGTTGGCATTGGCGGCGTGTTGGAACCTTTACAGGCAGCTCCCGTTATTATTGAGGACAACGTTTTTGTGGGTTCTCGTTGTATTGTTGTTGAAGGAATTCGCGTGGAAAAAGAAGCTGTTTTGGGCGCCAATGTAGTGCTTACAGGTTCTACAAAAATAATAGATGTTACTGGAAATGAACCTAAAATAATTAAAGGCTATGTTCCTGCGCGATCAGTAGTAATTCCTGGAAGTTACACCAAAAAATTTCCTGCGGGAGACTATCAGGTTCCTTGTGCCTTAATTATTGGACAACGCAAGGAAAGCACCGATAAAAAAACTTCGTTAAATGATGCGCTACGCGAAAATGATGTTGCTGTTTAATTTTTAATGGGTGTGGTATAATTAAAAAAAGCAGCTTCCAAGCTGCTTTTTTTATAGCTATATTTGTGCTTTTAATGAATTGTTTTATACATGAAACAAAATATAAATGTTGATTTTGATATAGACGCTGTTATCGCTTGGGTTGATGGGAATGATGAAGCGCATTTAAACAAAATGACCAATTATGTTGAGGATACATCGAAATTGGATAATCAACTATTTCGTACGCGATTTGACCAAGTGAATGAGATTGAGTTTTCAGTAAAATCCATTTTAAAATATGCGCCCTTTGTAAGGACTATTTTTATCATCACTGATGGGCAAACACCTTTATTTTTAAGGAATAATAGTGAAAAATATCCCAAAGTGAAAATTGTGGATCATACAGAAATCTTTAAGGGATTTGAATCTTATATTCCTACATTCAATAGTGTGTCCATAGAAACCATGTTGTATAGAATTCCCAATTTGGCTGAGCATTTTATTTATTTTAATGATGATGTTTTTTTGATGAGGGAAATTAAAATAAATGATTTCTTTAGTCTTGGATTTCCTGTTATACGAGGTGAATTTAAATCGTTTGATGGTGATATTTGGTATAAAGTAATTCATCAGAAAGTAGTGAAATGGCTTGGGAAAACAACGAAGGATAAAAAATATGGGTACAAGAAAGCTCAGCAAAATATTGCAGTAATTTTAGGATTTCAAAAATATTTAAGATTGGATCACACACCTGGGGCCATTCGTAAATCAACCGTGAATAATTATTTTGAGGAACATCCCGAGATGATTATCCATAATATTAAGCACAGGTTTAGAGAACCTTCCCAATATATGATTCAATCTTTGGCAAACCATTTGGAAATTCAAAACAAAACATGTGTCGTAAAAGATGATTATCAGCTGGGATACCTTCAATCATACAAAAAACCTTTACTTTGGTATAAGTTAAAGTTGACGTATTTTGAGAAAGATACCAACAAATTATTTTTATGTTTACAAAGTTTAGATCAGTGTCCAAAACATAAATTAAATTATATTTTGAACTGGCTTAAGAAACATATTTAATCATAGCGTAAATTTTTTATGTATGTTCAGTTTGAATTATTAAAGTATTCTTATACAATTTGTTATGATAAATGAACTCAACAATTCCTTACATATTTTAAGAAACCAACAAACACTCCTGTATCCAACCGATACCGTTTGGGGAATTGGCTGTGACGCCACATCCGAAGAAGCGGTAGCAACCGTTTTTAAAATCAAACAGCGTTCAGAAAGCAAGAGTTTGGTTATTTTGGTGGACAGTATTGTAATGCTTAAAAAATACATTCCCAAAGTATCAAAAGCAGTGTTAGAATTGCTGGAAAAAACAACAAATCCAACGACTATTATTTATGAGAATCCGTTTGGTTTGGCCAAAAACGTTGTGGCGGCGGACAATACAGTGGCTATTAGAATTGTTCAAAATGAATTTTGCAGACTTTTAATTAATCAATTTGGAAAACCAATTGTTTCCACTTCGGCAAATATAAGCGGCAATCAAACGCCAAAAAATTTTAAAGAAATTGAACAGTCGATTTTGGATAGCGTTGACTATGTTGTAAATTTGCAGCGCGAAGAAGTGAATGAAAAATCTTCAACTATTTTGAAGGTCAATGAAAAAGGTGAAATAACTGTGCTTCGCAACTAAAAAATGACTAAAAAAACTTTATATACGGATGCTTTATCGCACCCAATTTTTGAATATATTTCAAATGCATCGGCCGATTTAGCATTGGAAACCTACGTCATAGGCGGTTTTGTGCGCGATTACTTTTTAAAAAGAAACAATCAGCAAGATATTGACATCGTTGCTGTTGGAAGCGGCATTGAATTGGCGCAGGCTGTTGCCAAATTATTACCCAACAAACCCAAAGTTCAGGTTTTTAAAACCTACGGAACGGCCATGTTAAGGTATAAAGACGTTGAAGTTGAATTTGTGGGTGCCCGTAAAGAATCTTACAATGAAAATAGCAGGAATCCGGTTGTGGAGGATGGAACGCTTGAAGACGACCAAAATCGTCGCGATTTTACCATAAATGCTTTGGCCTTAAGTTTAAATAAAGCAGATTTTGGCAATTTGTTGGATCCTTTTAACGGATTGAAGGATTTGGAAGCAAAAATCATCAGAACGCCTTTAAGTCCGGAGTTAACCTATTCTGACGATCCTTTGCGTATGATGCGCGCCATCCGTTTTGCGACCCAGCTAAATTTTACCATTGAAAAAAAATCGTTTGAAGCCATTGCCAAAAATGCCGAGCGGTTGGATATTATTACGCGTGAAAGAATTGTGGAAGAACTCAACAAAATAATGAGCTCGCCAGTGCCTTCGGTCGGATTTATTTTATTGCACAAAGCACAATTATTAAACCGTTTCTTGCCTGAACTGACCAATTTGGAAGGCGTAGAGGATGTGGAAGGACAAAAACATAAAGATAATTTTTACCATACCTTGGAAGTGTTGGACAATATTTCTAAAAACACTGAGAATTTATGGTTGCGATGGGCGGCCTTGCTGCACGATATTGGGAAAGCGCCCACTAAAAAATTTCATAAAACATTGGGCTGGACTTTCCATGGGCACGAATATGTGGGGTCAAAAATGGTGTACAAACTGTTTAAACGCCTAAAAATGCCCATGAACGAGAAAATGAAATTTGTTCAAAAAATGGTGCTGTTAAGTTCTCGGCCAATTGTGTTGGCAACTGAAGTTACGGATTCTGCAGTGCGACGCTTGGTTTTTGATGCCGGCGATGACATTGAAAGTTTAATGACCTTGTGTGAAGCGGACATCACCACCAAAAATCCGTTGAAATTTAGAAAATACCATCAAAATTTTGAATTGGTGCGCCAAAAAATTAAAGAAGTGGAAGAACGCGACCATGTGCGCAATTTTCAGCCGCCAATTTCCGGCGAACTGATTATGGAAACCTTTAATTTAAAACCTTGCCGTGAAATTGGTGTTTTAAAAGAAGCCATTAAAGAAGCCATTCTAGAGGGTGAAATCGCCAATGATTACCAGGAAGCTTACGATTTTATGCTGAAAAAAGGGGAGAAGTTGGGAATGAAGGTAATTGGGAATTGACAATTTTTATACACACGGATTGATCGTAAATTATTAATCAAATAATTTGAATGATCAGACAAATGTCTTATATTTACAGACAAATGTCTATATTATGGTTGAGTTAGCAGAGAAAAATGAAGTTCAAATCAATAAAGCACTTAATACTTATTTAAGAAAACTTGAAAAAAATGGGGTTGTTAGGGCTTACAGCAAGGATGTTACCTACAACAAATTCTTCGCTGATAAAATGCTCATTGTAAAATCCATAAAATCAGGAATTCCATATACACTTTTTAAACTAATTAAAGAGATTACACCGTTTACCGAAAATGATTGGGCAACATTTCTTGACATATCTACCAAATCACTTCAACGATACAAAAAGGAAAGTGATTATGTTTTTAAACCAATTCACTCCGAAAAAATTATAGAACTTGCAGAAGTGACCAATTTGGGAAAAGATATTTTTGACTCAACTGAGCAGTTTTATGCTTGGTTAAATGCTTCTTCTTTGGCGCTGGGCAATATAAAACCAATTGAGTTGCTCAAAGATTCCTACGGTAAGGAAATTGTCATCAATGAATTAAATAGAATCGACCAAGGAATATTTGTTTAATGAAAGTATTTAGATTGTCCAGAAAAAAATATTCAGAAGAATTGTCGGGTAAAGGAGCCTCTTATTCTGGAAACAGGTGGAATTCTAAAAGAACTGAAATGATATACTGTGCAAGCAGTAGAGCGCTTGCCATGGCAGAGGTAGCAGTACATTTAAATTTAGCTTTATTGCCGAATGATTACTTAATGTTGGAAATTGATATTCCAAATAATATCATTATTGATAAAATTGATGAAAAAAACCTTCCGCCAGATTGGAATATATTTCCACACCTGCAATCGACACAACAAATTGGAGATCATTTTATAAATCAACATAAATTTTGCTTGTTACAAGTTCCTTCTGCAGTTGTAAAAGGTGATTTTAATTTTCTTATCAATCCCTTTCATAGTGATTTTAAGCGTATTAAAATTTCAAATTCATACAATTTTCCATTTGATAAAAGATTGTTTAGATAGAAATGTTAAAAGCTGAAAGCTTGCCTGCCGGAGGCAGGTCAAAGGTTAAAAGCTAAAAGCTGAAAGCTCAAAACGAAAAGCTAGAAAGGCAATAAAAAAAATTAAACGACTAAACAGTTAAACGATTAAACGATTAAAAGGTTAAAAGTTCAAGGTAATAAAAAACAGTTAAACGACTAAACGGTTAAACGATTAAACGATTAACCGATTAAACAGTTAAACAATTCAACAAATAACCAATAACCAATAACCTTTTTTATAGCGTTTGCATTTCCACCAACTTGGTATAAACGCCATTTTTGGCGATCAATTCTTCGTGGTTTCCTTGTTCTACTATTTTGCCTTTTTTCATAACAACAATAATATCCGCTTTTTGAACCGTTGAAAGTCGGTGCGCAATCACCACCGAAGTGCGGTTTTTCATCATTTTTTCCAAGGCATCCTGCACCAAACGTTCAGATTCTGTATCCAGGGCAGAAGTGGCTTCATCCAAAATCATGATGGGCGGATTTTTCAATACGGCACGCGCAATGCTCAACCGCTGTTTTTGTCCACCCGAAAGTTTGTTTCCGCTGTCGCCAATATTTGAATCGTAGCCGTTTGGCATCTCATCAATAAATTCGTGGGCATTCGCAATTTTGGCGGCATCCATAATTTCTGACGCTGTTTTATTTTCGATACCCAATAAAATATTGTTTTTGATGCTGTCGTTAAACAAGATAGAATCTTGAGAAACAAGGCCTTGCAGACTGCGTAATGATTTTTTTGTGATGTCACGAATGTCGATGCCGTCAATTTTAATACTGCCTTCATTTACATCATAAAAACGCGTCAGTAAATTGGCGATGGTCGATTTCCCGCTACCCGATTGTCCGACAAAAGCCACTGTTTTTCCTTTGGGTATTTCCAAAGAGAAATTTTTAAGCACATAGTCATCTTCATATTTAAATGAAATATTTTCAATGCTGATGGCTGAATTAAATCCTTCTTTTACAAGCGCATTTGGTTTATCGGCCAAAGGCGAGGTCGTATGTAAAATTTCCAAAACACGTTCCGCGGCGGCATCGCCTTTTTTAACGCCATAAGCTGCTTTGGAAATTGCTTTTGCTGGCGTTAAAATGTTGTAAGCCAAGCCCATAAAAACAATAAAAGCATCGGGAGCCAATGTTTTTGAAACCAAAACCAATGATCCTCCATACCAAAGTAACACCGCAATAACGCCAATTCCCAAAAACTCGCTTAATGGTGACGCCAAATTTTGCCTGTTCAGTAAGGAATTCGAGTATCTGTAAAAACGTGAGGTTGATTCCTTGAATTTTGAATTGAAATAGCCTTCAGCATTAAAGCCTTTGATCACCCTTAATCCGCCTAAAGTTTCTTCTAAAATGGATAAAAAATAACCCTGCTCTTTTTGAACTTTATCCGATTGTTTTTTTAATTTTTTCCCTACCAATGAAATGACGATTCCAGCAATCGGAATAAAAATAAAAACAAATAAGGTCAATTGCGGACTTAAAGCCAGCATCGCGATAATGGTAAATAAAATCATTAAAGGTTCTCTAACAATCAACTCTAAAATAGACAAAAAGGAATGTTGAATTTCCAGCACATCTGTAGAAATTCTTGCGATGATATCTCCTTTTCTTTTTTCTGAAAAATAAGCCAACGGCAAATCGACTGTTTTTTCATACAAATCATTCCGAACGTCCTTTAAAACGCCATTTCGTAAAAAGGTAATAAAGTACATCGCTAAATAGCCAAAAATATTTTTAAGCAAAAAAGTACTGATGACAATCACAATCATAAACAGCAAAGCCTTCATTTCGCCTTCATTGTTTACTTTGACGGTAATGAAGTAGTTGATGGAGTTTTCAATGTAGTCACCCAGTTTTGAAATGCTTTCATAAGAAGGTTTTGCTTTGATGGGTTCCGCCGTTTTAAACAGTACTTTTAACATCGGCATTAATGAAACAAACGCCAATGTTCCAAACAAAGCATAAAAAATATTGCTGATAATGTTTAAAACACCATATATTTTATAAGGTTTGGCATAAACCAATATTTGTCTGAAATACTTCATTAATTTTTTATGTTTTTACTTTTTGTATTCGGAACAAGGCTATATTTTTCTAATTTTAAGCTTTTTATCTTTAACCTATTTCCGGCAGACAAATTTTTGATTTATAAATAAATTCCAGTCTTAAACACTCGCTCCCAATAGCTATCGGGACCATTCAAGAAGGGGATTTGATGTTTTTAGTGTTGCTTTTTCCGTCCAACAACCAATAACTAATAACTAATAACTTTTAACACTTATTCACCCCTAAAGCAAATTCAATTCTTTAATAATGCGCTGAATTTTGGCATCGAGTTCTTCTTCAACTTTTTTTGCATTTTCAACAGCATCTAATTTTCCTTTCACGCTGAAATAGAATTTTATTTTTGGCTCAGTTCCACTTGGTCTGGCAGCTATTTTTGTGCCGTCTTCCGTATGATAAATCAACACATTGGATTTAGGAATGTCAATATTTTCAACTTTTCCAGTCAGTAAATTTTTTCTGGTTGAAGCCTGATAATCGAATAAATAGATAACTTTTGAACCGTCTATTTCTGTAAAAGGATGCTCGCGCAAATCAACCATCATTTGTTTAATCTGGTCGGCGCCATCCATTCCCTTTTTAACAATAGAGATTAAATGCTCTTTGTAAAAATGATTGTCGGCATAAATTTGCAACAATTCCTGATACATAGAACTTCCGTTTGATTTTGCATTTGCGGCAATTTCACAAGCCAATAAAGTAGCTGTTACCGCATCTTTGTCACGCACAAAATCACCCACCATATAACCAAAACTTTCCTCACCGCCCCCAATAAATTCTTGTTTGCCTTCGGCCTCACGAACCATTTTGGCAATCCATTTAAACCCTGTAAGTCCAACTTTAGTTTCAACGCCGTATTGAGCAGCAATTTCATTCACCAAATTGGTGGATACAATGGTGGAACCCACAAATTGTTTGCCGTTTAATTTACCTGCTTCTTTCCATTTTCTGATTAAAAAGTCGGTCATCAAGCACATGGTCTGATTTCCGTTTAATAAAGTCATTTTTCCTTCCAGATTTCTTACGGCAATCCCCAATCGGTCACCATCAGGATCGGTACCAATCACAATGTCCGCGTGAATTTTTTCAGCCAAATCAGTGGCCATTTTCAAGGCATCGGGTTCTTCTGGATTGGGAGATTTAACGGTTGGAAAATTGCCGTTTGGCACGCGTTGTTCTTCCACAATATGAACATCGGTATAGCCGGCTCTTATAAATGCTTCAGGAACAGTGGTAATGGATGTTCCGTGAATGGAGGTAAAGACAATTTTTAGATTTCCCCGGCCTTTTGTGCTTTCAAAAGTGCCATTTTTAACACTGGCATTTATAAATGCTTCGTCAACTTCTTTGCCAATAGTTTCAATTAAATTTTCATTGGCTTTAAAGTTAATTTGGGAAAAATCCAAACGGTTTACTTCCGCAATTATTTCCTCATCTTGCGGCGGAACTATTTGTCCGCCATCATTCCAATACACTTTATACCCATTATATTCTGGCGGATTGTGGGAAGCGGTTAATACAATTCCGGCATCGCAGCCTAAATGTCTTACGGCAAAAGAAAGTTCTGGCGTGGCACGCAAATCTTCAAATATGTATACTTTAATATTGTTTGCAGAAAAAACATCGGCCACGATTTTTGCAAATTCCTTGCTGTTATGTCGGCAATCAAAAGCAATAACAGCTTTCAAAGGTTTATTTGGAAAAGTTTTGTTTAAATAATTAGACAATCCTTGAGTTGCACGGCCCAACGTATATTTGTTGACTCTATTGGTTCCTGCGCCCATAATACCGCGCATTCCTCCGGTGCCAAATTCTAAATCCTGGTAAAAATGTTCTGTTAAATTCGCTGCATTTCCGGCAATTAATTGTTGCACTTCTTCCTGTGTTTTTTTGTCAAAAGTATCGGTCAGCCAAAGTTGGGCTTTATGTAAGATTTCAGTCATTTGGTAAGAATTTAATAGTGCAAAAATAGTTCAATTATGTTAAAAAAGATCAACTGTTGATTTTATCTGAGATGGTGTAACGTTTTGAATCCGATTTTGTGCGCAAAATAAGTTCGCCTAAAAACCCGGCCAAAAATAGTTGTGTTCCAATAATCATAGCCACAATCGCCAAATAAAATTGGGGCCTGTCGGTAATCAAACGGCCTGTCGGATTGAAAAAGAGTTTGTCAATTCCCAAGTAAAACGCAAAACAAAATCCGATGAAAAATGTAAGCGTTCCCAACAATCCGAACAAATGCATTGGTCTTTTCCCGAATTTCGACAGGAACCAAATGGTAATCAAGTCGAGAAAACCATTGATGAAACGTTCCATGCCAAATTTGGTTACACCGTATTTTCTGGCTTGGTGGGCAACCACTTTTTCGGTAATTTTATTAAATCCAGCATTTTTAGCCAAAACAGGAATATAACGGTGCATTTCGCCGTTTACATCAATATTTTTAACCACTTCATTTTTGTAAGCTTTCAATCCGCAATTAAAATCGTGTAATTTCAAGCCTGAAGTTTTGCGTGCAGCTGCATTGAATAATTTTGAGGGAATATTTTTTCTGATTTTTGAATCGAAGCGCTTTTTCTTCCAGCCGGAAACCAAATCGAAATCGCCGCTTTTTATTAGATGATAAAGTTCGGGAATTTCATCCGGACTGTCTTGTAAATCGGCGTCCATGGTAATTACAACGTCTCCGGTCACCACCTTAAACCCGGCATTTAACGCTTGGGATTTTCCGTAATTTTTTTGAAATCGAATGCCTTTTACATTGGGGTTTTTCTGGGACAATGCCTCAATAACCTTCCAGGAATCATCGGTGCTGCCATCATCAATAAAAAGCAATTCATAAGAATAACGATTGGATTGCATCACTTTTACAATCCAATCGTGTAATTCATTTAAAGATTCGTCTTCGTTAAGCAGAGGAATGACTATGGATATATCCATTTAAAGGTTTATTTTGTTAAATACTGGTGATTTCTTCGTCGGTTTTTTTCAAAATCAATCCGCCAATCAAAGAAATAATAAATCCAAGAAACAGACTTCCAATAATAATAATCGCAGAATTAATCATAGGTCCCGACATTTTTTTAGCCATTTCCAAGGATGCTTCCAATTGCTCATCAGAAAAATTCGGATATGTTTCTATCATTTTTTGTTGTTGCACTTCCAACATTCTGGCAAAGTATTCAGGCTCTATAAAAGAGACGAAAATTAAATTATAAACAACGAGAACCAATCCTGAGATCAACGCAATGCCCAATCCCGTTTTTAAGGCTTCGGACAAGGATAAAAATCCGTTGTTGATTTCTTTAATTTTCTTGATGCCCAAAATGATGACCGCAGCGGTGATTATTGTGCTGATAACGCCTACAGACCAATGAGGCTCATACGTTTTTCCCATGGCGTATAACACAACACTGATTAAAACAGATGCAATTCCCAACATTAAACCATAGTTTAACATGATTTGTTTTGGTGTAATTTCTTGATTTTCCATAATAATTGCTTGATTGATTAATTGATTGATTTTTGGTTGAACAAATATACTAAATACCTTATTACCATTGATGGTTAAATGCCAACAATAATGGTTATTTTTAACTAAGTTATTAGTAAACACTCATTTAGTTTTGTTACAATAAAATTGAAAAAAATAATGGTAAAATTAAAAAATGATTGTAAATTTGCCGCCGGGCAAGTCCTACACAACCAGCTCCCTTTGAACCCTCCAGGGCGGGAACGCAGCAAAGGTATTAGGTTGTAGCGGTGTGATGTAGGTCGCTTGCCCTTTTTTTCTCTCCTATCTTAAATCCCTGCCGGCTGGCAAGTTGACTTTCCAAAGAAAAGGACTTTTAAAATCTCAATAAATAGCTTACTTTTGATCCATTATTAAAGATTGCCCTAATTGGACAAATGCTAATTGGTGCTGATTTTTGCGTTAAGGATTGTAGTGAAAATACTTTTTTTGAGGATTTTTCTCCGCAAAAAAAGATTGTAACGGAAAGCCCGACCGCCTTTTCAGCGGGAACGCCCAACTATTTAATATTTTAATTTTTCAATCATTCAATGTCTAAAGTCGTTTTAATTACAGGAGGTTCTTCAGGAATAGGGAAATCTGTGGGTGAATTTTTAACCCAAAAGGGATTTATAGTTTACGGAACAAGCAGAAATCCAGCTAACATCACCAACCATCCTTTTCGCTTAATTGCGTTGGATGTTAATGATAAAGAAACCATTTTAAAAGCTGTTGACGACATTATTGCTGCGGAAGGCAGCATCGATATTTTGATAAACAACGCAGGAATGGGAATTACCGGAGCCATTGAAGAAACGCCAACCGATGAAATGCGAAAGGTTTTTGAAACCAATTTTTTTGGTGCCATAGAAATGATGAAAGCAGTTTTACCCCAAATGCGCAAACAAAACAGCGGATTGATTGTTAATGTGACTTCCATTGCCGGTTATATGGGATTGCCGTTTAGGGGCATTTATTCTGCAACAAAAGGCGCTTTGGAAATTGTGACGGAAGCCATTAGGATGGAAGTTAAAGGTTTTGGCATTGATGTCACCAACGTGGCACCGGGCGATTTTGCCACAAATATTGCTTCGGGCCGTTACCATACACCAATTTTTTACCATTCTCCCTACAAAAAAAACTATCAAAAAAATCTGGATTTAATGGATGCTCATGTAAATAGCGGAAGCAATCCAATTGAAATGGCCGAAGCGATTTTTAAGATCATAAACACGCCAAAACCAAAGATTCATTATAAAGTGGGCGATTTTATGCAAAAATTTTCTATTTTATTGAAAAGAATTTTACCGGATAAACTTTATGAAAAGTTATTAATGAATCATTATGAAATAAAAAGTTAGAAGTTAAATATTAAAAGTTAGAAGTTAAAAGTTAGCGTACTACATAATTCAACATTTAAACAATTCAACAAATAATTAACCAACAATATTTTAATAACTATCTTTGCCTTTTAAAAATTTAACCGACAATATATATGAAATTTTTTATTGATACAGCAAACCTCGAGCAAATTAAAGAAGCACAAGCATTGGGTGTTTTAGATGGCGTAACTACAAATCCTTCCTTAATGGCAAAAGAAGGCATTACGGGAAAAGACAATATTTTAAAACATTATGTGGCAATTTGCAATATTGTTGATGGTGATGTAAGTGCCGAAGTGATTGCGACTGATTTTGAAGGAATGGTTAAAGAAGGGGAAGCATTGGCCGATTTACACCCGCAAATTGTGGTTAAATTACCGATGATTGCTGACGGAATTAAAGCGTGTAAATATTTTACAGACAAAGGTATTAGCGTGAATATGACTTTGGTTTTTTCGGCCGGACAAGCTTTGTTGGCTGCTAAAGCAGGAGCGACTTATGTTTCGCCTTTTATAGGAAGGTTGGATGATATTTCTACAGACGGATTAAATCTTATTTCTGAAATCAGACTTATTTACGATAATTACGGTTATGAAACTGAAATTTTGGCAGCTTCAGTGCGCCATACCATGCATATTATCGATTGCGCAAAATTAGGCGCCGATGTGATGACCGGACCTTTATCTGCCATTATGGGATTGTTGAAACACCCGTTAACAGACATAGGATTAGCTCAGTTTTTGGCAGATTATAAAAAAGGAAACTAATTTTTTTGTTAAAAGTTAAAAGTTAAAAAGTTCATTTGTAAATAAAATTGAAATATTTAATTTTAGAAGTAATACTGAAAATAGTTGGTAAAGACCTTTAAAGCCCTTTATTGATATTATTTATAAGAAGTTTTATGAAATTCGTTTCATAAAACTTTTTTTATAAATCCAATAACCAAACTAAATCCGCTCTTTTAATTTTTTAATGGTGTCCCGTAATTTTGCGGCAGCGATAAAGTCGAGTGCTTTGGCGGCTTCTTCCATTTGTTTGCGTTTTTCGCGAATGCTGTTTTCCAATTCCGCCTTCGTCATATAATCCATTTTTTCTTCGGCAGCAATGTTTGCCAAATTTTCAAAATTATAGGTTGAAGCGGTGTTTTGCCCCATAATATTTTCTATGCTCTTTATAATTTGAGTAGGAGTGATGTTATTTGCAGTATTGTAGGCAATTTGTTTTTCGCGGCGACGGTTTGTTTCGTCGATGGTGAGTTGCATGCTGTTGGTTATTTTGTCGGCATACATAATGGCAATTCCGTTGATATTTCTTGCGGCACGGCCAATGGTTTGGGTTAAAGAGCGGTGCGAACGCAAAAAACCTTCCTTGTCTGCATCTAAAATCGCTACCAAAGAAACCTCAGGCAAATCGAGTCCTTCACGCAAAAGATTCACGCCAATAAGCACGTCAAATATTCCCAAACGCAAATCGCGCATAATTTCAACGCGCTCCAAAGTATCAACATCAGAGTGAATGTAACGGCAGCGAATTTGGATTCTGCTTAAATATTTCGTCAATTCTTCTGCCATTCTCTTGGTTAACGTGGTGACCAAGGTGCGTTCATTCTTTTCAACCCTCAATTGTATTTCTTCAATTAAATCATCTATTTGGTTGATACTTGGCCGTACCTGAATTTCGGGATCCAACAATCCTGTCGGACGAATGACCTGTTCCACGAAAACGCCTTCTGTTTTTTGCAATTCATAATCCGCCGGTGTGGCGCTCACAAAAATCACCTGATTTTGGATGTCTTCGAATTCGTCAAATTTAAGCGGACGGTTGTCCATCGCCGCCGGCAATCGGAACCCGTATTCTACCAAATTTTCCTTGCGCGATCGGTCGCCGCCATACATCGCATGAACTTGCGGGATTGTTACATGGCTTTCGTCAATCACCATTAAATAATCTTCGGGAAAATAATCCAGCAAACAGAAAGGGCGCGTACCGGCTGCTCTTCCGTCGAGATAACGGGAATAATTTTCAATGCCACTGCAATAACCCAATTCACGAATCATTTCCAAATCAAATTCTGTGCGTTCTTTCAGGCGTTTTGCTTCCAAATGTTTTCCGATTTCTTTGAAGTATTCAAATTGTTTCATTAAATCCTCCTGAATATGATGGATCGCATGCTGCAAAACATCGGGTGAAGTCACGAATAAATTTGCCGGATAAATGGTGATTTGCTCAAATTTTTCCACAACCAGATTGTTGGTGACGTCAAAGCTTTCAATTTCTTCAATTTCATCGCCAAAAAAGTGAATTCTGAAGGCGTGTTCTCCATATGAAGGGTAAACAGTGATGGTATCGCCTTTCACTTTAAAAGTTCCGCTGCTAATTTCGGCTTCGGTTCTCGAATACAAACTCGCAACCAATTGGTGCAAAAATTTGGTACGCGAAATGGCTTGGCCGACTTCAACATAAATGATGTTTTTCTTGAATTCAACCGGATTCCCAATGCCGTAAATACACGATACTGAAGCCACAATAATGACATCTCTTCGTCCTGAAAGCAGGGCAGAGGAAGCGCTGATTCGCAATTTTTCTATATCCTCGTTGATGGACAAGTCTTTTTCGATAAAAGTTCCTGTGGTTGGAAGATACGCTTCGGGCTGGTAATAATCGTAATAAGAAACAAAATATTCCACTGAATTATTTGGAAAAAACTGTTTAAATTCTGAATAAAGTTGTGCCGCCAATGTTTTGTTATGCGCCAAAACCAAGGTTGGCTTTTGGACTTCCTGAATTACGTTTGCTATCGTAAATGTTTTACCTGAACCTGTAACACCCAACAATGTTTGAAATTTTTCATGGGAGTTTAACCCTTCAACAAGTTGTTTGATTGCTTCGGGCTGGTCGCCGGTAGGTTTGAAATTAGATTCTAATTTAAATAGCATTTTGCAAAAATAAACTAAATTCTCTAGTTTTTTAGGGCTGTAACAGAATTAACGAATCTTTAATTTTTTGAAAAATGTAGTTGTGAGAATATATTGATTACCTTCTTATCAAACTAAAATGCCCTTTTTTAACTCTGATATTTCCTTTTAGGTCTACCAATTCAACGGAAAACCAATAATCCGTTGCCGGTAAATAATTACCGTTAAACAATCCGTTCCAACCGTCACTGTATAAATCAATTTCAGTAATAAGTTTCCCAAACCTATTAAAAATATAAACAGTGGCGCTTTTGTAAAAGTTTTCACTAATGCCAGTAACATTCCAAGTATCATTTTGGCCATCGTTATTCGGCGTGAAAAATTTTGGATAGCCAATCACTGAAACCTCAATGGGAGCAATGCCGCAATTGTTTTTATCCTGAACATAAATGGTGTGAATGCCTGGCGTTATATTTTGGAAATAGGGTTCATCCTGAAAATCTCCATAAGGGTCGTTAAACGAAAATTCATAATCTCCAATGCCCAGATTGCTGGTGTTGATTGTGATGGAGTTGTTTTCAGAATCATCAATAACAGTGATGTTATTTTGAGATATTGTTGCTATGATGGAAGGAATTGCTTTGATGGTTTTTGAAAAGGATTCGCATCCTTCAAAAGAAGTTGCAATAACGCTATAATTCCCTTCAGCGGAAATTTTTAAAAATGAATTATTTCCAACAACAATGCCGCTTTCATTTTTCCATTCATACGTGTAATTTCCTTTTGGATTATAAGTTGAAACCGTGATTGGCGGCAAGTTCATACAATAAATAATGCTTTCATCCAACTCAAATTCCGGCCGTGGTTCCACAACCAATTTTAAATGAGGGCCAAATCCGAAACATTCGCCGTTATCGTCGCTTTCAACCCGAACATAAAGCGTTTGTTCAAAGGAAGTTTCATTTCTATAAGGCAGGTTTTGGCTGATTTCATTTTGTTCCAACTGCGCATC
>JAAFHC010000232.1 GCA_010906935.1 Gelidibacter sp. | reverse complement strand
ACACAGTAATGTACAACATTTAACTACATTTGTACATTAAACTATGCATTATGGAGGATTTATTTAGAAGATATCGTAAAAAAGTACAGTATATAGATACTAATTTTATTAGAAGTTTTATTCATGACGTCAATTGGAATGCTAGATTAATAGGCATCAAAGGTGCTAGAGGTGTAGGGAAAACAACGCTTCTTTTACAATACATGAAGCTTAATTACAGTGTAAACGTGGAAGAGTCGTTGTATGTAAGTTTAGATTCATTTGGTTTTAAGGAAAAAACATTAGTTGGTTTGGCAGACGAATTTGTTAGAAATGGAGGTAAATACCTGTTTTTAGATGAGGTGCATAAATATGCCAATTGGGCACAAGAATTAAAAAATATTTATGACGACCATGCAGCGTTAAAAGTAGTGTTTACAGGTTCTTCCTTGTTAGAAATATTGAATTCTCGTGCCGATTTGAGTCGAAGAGCGATTGTTTATCACATGCAAGGGCTATCCTTTAGAGAGTATCTTGAGCTTGAAACAGGTGAAAAATTTGATAAAATAACATTAGAAGATATTTTAAAAAATCATTTAAAAATTGCCAGTTCAATTAACAGTAAAGTAAAACCATTTCGCTATTTTGAGCGTTATTTGAAACAAGGATATTATCCATTCTATAATGAAGATCCTGATTTGTATGAACAACGAATAGAAGAGGTTATTAATATGATGCTCGAAATTGAACTTCCTTTATTACGAGGTGTTGATATAGGATTAGTTCCAAAAATAAAACAGTTATTGTCCATAATTTCAGAGTCGGTTCCTTTTATACCCAATGTGGCTGCTTTAAGTCAGAAAATGGGAATGCATAGAACTACTTTGATGACTTATTTGCACTATTTGGAAGAAGTAGGGTTGACAATTAATTTACAAAAAGAAGCTAAGGGAAGTGTGAGATTACAAAAACCAGCTAAGATTTATTTAGAAAACACCAATTTAATGTTTGCACTTTCTCCATCAAATGCTAATATAGGTAATGCCAGAGAAACTTTTTTTGCCAATCAATTGGGTTATAAAAATAAGTTGAGCTATCACGAAAAAACAGATTTTTTGGTAAATAATAAGTACGCTTTCGAAATTGGTGGAAAAGATAAGTCCAAAAAACAAATTGCGACTATCGAAAATTCCTTTATCGCTGCCGATGATATCGAATACGGTTACCAAAATAAAATTCCTTTGTGGCTTTTTGGGTTTATGTATTAATAAAGAAACATAGCTATAAATGTATAAAAACGTATTCAAAAGACCATTAGACTTTTTAGCAGCTTCCATTGGATTTATCTTATTAAGTCCGGTTTTTATTATTGTTACTATAGGATTGTTTTTCGCCAACCAGGGAAAACCTTTCTTTTTTCAACAACGCCTGGGAAAAATGGCTATTTCCTAAAACAAGAGACATCGCTGAAATGTCATATTAATAAAACACATTTCATTCATTTTTTGAAAACATAAATTTCATATTTTACTATTTTTTGAAACATAGAAGTAACACTATAGCTAAAAAATTGTAACATCTAAATACCATTTTTGTAACTAATCAGTATATAATTTTAAAACTAATTGATTATTAGACTGTTATTTTTTTTACCGCAAGGGTCGCAAAGAAAAAGCAAAGGTCGCAATATTAATTATAGTTGATTTAGAACACATTGCGTCCATTGCGATTTCCTTAGCGTACATTGCGGTTAAATTTAAAGCATTGTATTACAGATCATTATCATACTGATTAGTAACCCATTTTTGTATACTTATACAAATTGAATATTTAATTGGTATTATCTAAATAAGCGTCACTAAAAGATTTTTGGACAGTTGTTTTTACTCATATGCAAACACGCAACAACATTAGTGATTCTGTTTTATATTTTTGATTAAAAATGAAGTAATACTACATTTTTTAAATTTATTTTAAACTAAGTAAATGATTTTATATACCTCTTTTTTAAAACCCTTTATCGATTTCCTCGCCGCTTTGTTGGGCTTGTTGCTGTTAAGTCCGTTGTTGTTGGCGGTGTGGATGGCTTTAGCTATCGCCAACCAGGGAAAACCTTTCTTTTTTCAACAACGTCCAGGAAAAAATGGTAAAATATTTACCATTGTGAAGTTTAAAACCATGAACGATAAAAAAGATGATTTGGGAAATTTATTGCCCGATGCGGAAAGATTAACCTTGGTTGGAAAAATTGTGCGTAAAACATCTTTGGATGAATTACCTCAATTACTCAATGTACTAAAGGGTGATATGAGTTTAATTGGGCCGCGACCATTATTGGTTGAATATTTACCTTTATACAATGAAGAACAACAAAAACGGCACAACGTGCGTCCCGGAATTACTGGTTGGGCGCAAGTAAATGGACAAAATGCTATTTCCTGGGAACAAAAATTTGAATTGGATGTGTGGTATGTGAAGCATCTCAGTTTTTTGTTAGATGTGAAAATACTATTTTTAACAATTAAAAAAGTGCTGGTTTCAGAAGGCATAGCAGCTGAAGGACAAGCAACAATGGAATATTTTAAAGGAGAATAGTTGAATAATGACAGCTTAAATAAGATAAGACCTGCAGCGAATGAATAAAAAACATTTGTTATCTTTATAAAAAAATAATTTTTATTTAAACACCAATTATTATGGCCGAAATAAATGCAAATGACCTTAGTAAAGCCCAAAAAAAAGCAAGCCAAAAAGTTGTTAAACTAAATGAAGCCTTGGGGCTTACCTATTATGTAGTTCGCAACGACAATCTTATCGCCATCAAAAATGGAGACTCGAAAGTAATAAGAAAAGCGCAATTTGGTTCTAGAACTGTAAAAGTGAAGCGAATTAAACTTAATAATGAGCAGTAAAAAACTCAGGATGTTTGCCGGCCCAAATGGATCTGGCAAATCTACCTTGATTTATGAAATTAAATTACAATTTAAATTAGGTTACCTTATCAATGCTAATGATATAGAATCCGATTTAAACACTAAACATTATATTGATTGTTCCACTTTATTTCCAAGATCGCTTTACCAGATTGAATGGCTTAATTTTTTAGAAGAAAGGACAGGCGACCCCAGGTTTCAGTCATATAATTTCCAGGGAATTCATATTCGCAACAACTACCTGATTTCGGCTCAAAAAATAAATAGCTACCAAGCCGCTTTGATAGCTGAATTTTTTCGAGAAAAATTATGCCTCGAAAACCATACTTTCTCATTTGAAACCGTGATGTCGCACAAATCAAAACTCGATTTTATGCGAAAAGCAAAAGATAAAGGTTTTAAAGTTTATCTGTATTTTATTTGCACACAAGATCCTGAAATAAACAAACAGCGAGTTAAAAACAGAATGATAAAAGGTGGCCATAATGTGCCCGAAAATAAGGTGGAAGAACGCTATTATCGTTCTTTGGAACTGCTAAGTGACGCTTTTCTAATGGCCGATAGGGCTTTTATATTAGACAGTTCAAATAAAAATCGCGATGTGATTATCGAAAAAAAAGACAACGAAATCATTGTTCATCAACAATATGTTCCGGAATGGATTGGTTTGTATGTTTTGGATAAATTATAAATGCGAGATTTGAGTTTTTTGTTAGATGTGAAAATACTGTTTTTAACAATTAAAAAAGTGCTGGTTTCAGATGGTATTTCCGCTGAAGGACAAGCAACAATGGAATATTTTAAAGGAAAATAAAATGTATATTTTTGGAGCAAGCGGTCACGGAAAAGTAATCGCTAATATTTTATTGACAAAAAAAGGGAATCTTAAGGGCTTTATTGATGACAATCCAAAATCATCGACACTAATTGGGTTGCCCGTAATTTCTTCGAAGGAAATTGAAAATCTGGAAATAGAAAAAATAATCATTGCTATTGGGGATAATACAATAAGAAAATCTGTTGCTGAAAAAATAAAAAGTGATTTTTTTTCGGTAATACATCCTTCAGCAATAGTTTGTAAAACGGCTAAAATAAATATAGGCTCTGTAGTTTTTGCCGCTGTGGTCATTAATTCAGATGCCGTAATAGGCTCGCATGTCATCATTAATACAGGTGCTATTATTGAACACGATTGTGTAATTGAAGATTTTGTGCATATTTCACCAAATGTTGCCGTCGCAGATGGCGTTCATATAGGCGAGGGAACACATATTGGCATAGGTGCTTGCATAATTCCAGGTATAAAAATAGGGAAGTGGTGTACCATCGGCGCGGGTTCAGTAATTATTCGTGATGTACCCGATGGCGCTACGGTAGTGGGAAATCCGGGTAAAATTATAAAATATTAGCATAAAAATGAATAACAAAAAAATATGGCTTTCTTCCCC
>JAAFHC010000231.1 GCA_010906935.1 Gelidibacter sp. | reverse complement strand
TGGAAAGTGGGTTTGAGTTAAAAAGTATATTTAAAGGTTTCGGGCTAAGCACATTTTATAGATATGGCGCCAACAGCAATGCTGAGTGGAGCGACAATTTAGCCGTAAAAATTAACTACAAGTTTAGGCTGCAATTTAATTGATCAAACACTTAAAGGCCAAACTATTTTAATACCTTTGCAAAAAAAAATTTGAATGGGTTTTTGGGCAATACTTTCTCGGTTTATTTTAAAAAGAAGATATTTTATTTTAATAGTAATAGCCGCCTTTACTCTTTTTTTAGCTTCACAAATGCAGTATATGCGTTTTTCAAATACAGAAGCCAATTTACTTCCTGAAAATCATATAGTTAACATTGAATACAACAAGTTTTTAAAACTTTTTGGTGAAGAAGGCAATTTAATCATTTTAGCAGTTGAAGATCCAACCCTATTTACGCCAAAAAAATTCAATGATTGGAATAACTTAACCAAAAACTTAAACCATTTTTCAGAAGTAGATTTTACCGTTGCTATTGGCGATATTAAAGAACTAAAGAAAAACGCTGAAGAAGAAAAATTCGATTTTGTGCCTATTTATACAAATACGCCAAAAACACAAGAAGAAATTTTAAAAATTAAGACAGAACTTTTTGAAAATCTTCCATTTTACGACAATATTTTATTCAATAAAAAAACGGGAACAATTAGATCTGTTATTTATTTAAATAAAGATATTGTAAATAAGCCAGCCCGTAAAGAATTTATTTTCAACATATTAAATCCGGAAATTGAAAAATTTGAAAAGGAAAATAACATCGATGTAAGAGTGTCCGGAATGCCCTACATACGCACCATGAATGCCCAAAATATTATTGATGAAATTGGGATTTTTGTTGGTTTGGCTTTGGGAGTTACCGCTTTAATTTTCTTTTTCTTTTTTCGCTCAGTAAGGGCAACAATGATTACACTTTTGGTAGTTGGTATTTGTGTTGTCTGGGCATTTGGCTTTATAGGTTTATTTCGCTATGAAATTACCGTTTTAATGGCCTTAATACCACCTTTAATTATTGTGATTGGTGTTCCCAATGCCATATTTTTAATCAACAAATACCAGCAAGAAGTTAAAAAGCATGGAAATCAGGCAAAATCATTGCAAAGGGTAATATCAAGAGTAGGAAATGCCACTTTAATGACTAATGTGACCACAGCCTTTGGTTTTGGAACATTTATCTTTACTAAAAGTCAACTTTTAAGGGAATTTGGGATTGTAGCTGCAATCAACATCATAGGAATCTTTTTGGTTGCTTTATTTCTTATTCCCATTGTGTACAGTTTTTTGCCTTTACCGAAAGAAAAACATCTGAAGCATTTGGAACGAAGATGGATTGAAGCTCTTGTAAAAAGAATAGAATCAATAGTCAGAAATCATAGAATTTTAGTTTATGCAACAACAATTATATTGATTATTGTTAGTATGATTGGAATTTTTATGATAAAAGTTTCCGGGAGTATTATTGAAGATATGCCAAAAGGCGAACAGTTTTTTAAAGATATCGTGTTTTTTGAAGAAGAATTTGGTGGCATCATGCCTTTAGAAATAATAATTGATACCAAAAAAGAAAAGGGTGTTATGAATTTGGGCACATTAAAGCGAATGAATGAGCTTGAAGAAACGATTGATGAAATTCCCCAACTTTCAAAGTCAATTTCTGTTCTTAATATCGTAAAATACTCAAAACAAGCTTTTTACGGAGGAAATCCAAAATTTTATCAGTTGCCTACCAATCAGGAAAAAAACTGGATATTGGCTTATGCTAAAAATGCAACTTCCAATACCAATTTACTAGACAGTTATGTTGATTCTACAGGCAGATACGCCCGTATTACAACATTTATGAAAGATATTGGCACAGATAAAATGGCAGTTATTGAAGAACGTTTGCAACAAAAAATCGACAAAGAATTTCCTAAAGAAAATTACAGCGTAACCATGACCGGCAAAGCCTTGGTGTTTTTAAAAGGTACCAATTATTTAATCCATAATTTGGTAATTTCACTTGCATTGGCCATTTTTCTGATTTCCATATTTATGGCATTTATGTTTCGATCATTCAAAATGATACTTATTTCACTAATTCCAAATATGTTTCCTTTATTAATAACTGCGGGTTTAATGGGCTATTTAGGAATTCCGCTAAAGCCATCAACCATTTTGGTGTTTAGTATTGCCTTTGGTATTTCTGTTGATGATACCATTCACTTTTTGGCTAAATATCGCCAAGAATTAAAATTAAACAATTGGAAAATAAAACAATCTGTTTACAATGCCCTGCGCGAAACCGGCATAAGTATGTTTTACACCTCAATCGTCTTATTTTTCGGGTTTTTAGTCTTTACCGTTTCAAGTTTTGGAGGGACCATTGCTTTAGGTGGTTTGGTTTCCATAACCCTATTATTTGCCATGGCTTCAAACTTGTTGTTACTGCCTTCGCTATTGCTTTCATTAGAAAAGACAATCGCAAACAAAGAAGATTTTAAAGAGCCAACGCTTGCTATTCTCGATTCTGATGATGAAAATGGTGATACATAAGTTTTGAAAGTTGAAAAGTTCGAAAGTATGAAATTTCTTTATTTTTAATTGCGCATTATTAATTGTTGATTGTCCATTATCAATTGAAACCGTATCTTTGCAACGCTAAAAATTTAGAATATGACAAGAAGCAATGTGGCTGAACTTTTAAAATCAACCAATTTTTCACAAGAAGTTAACCTTAAAGGTTGGGTTAGAACA
>JAAFHC010000230.1 GCA_010906935.1 Gelidibacter sp. | reverse complement strand
AATTATCATTGTTTAGAATGATTCTAATTTAGTATATTTGCCTATTATTTATAATTATTCTTAATAATGGGAGATACTATAGCAAGTTTATTGATTGGTGAAATAGGAATTATTCAAGATTTTTGCCTAGATGCTATTCCATTAAATCTATTGGAAATGGGCTGTTTGCCGGGGAAAGAAGTTAGATTGTTACAGATTGCTCCTTTAAAAGATCCTTTATACATCAAAGTAAACGGAAGCCATTTAGCCATAAGAATTGAAACGGCAAAACAAATTAACATTACCAAGTTGCGCTAATGAAAAGCAATTCGCTTTTAAATATAGCCTTGGTTGGAAACCCCAATACAGGTAAAACTTCTTTATTTAACCAACTTACGGGATTAAACCAAAAAGTTGGAAATTACCCTGGAATTACCGTTGATAAAAAGCAGGGGAAATGTAAAATTTCTGAACATTTAACTGCTGAAATTACCGATTTACCAGGAACCTACAGTATAAATCCAACCACTTTAGATGAAACCATTGTGTTGGAAACCTTACTTAATGAAAATAATGATTCGTTTCCAGATTTGGTTATTGTGGTTGCTGAAGTTGAAAATTTAAAAAGAAACTTATTCTTATTTTCACAAATAAAAGATTTGCAATTTCCTTCTATATTGGTCATAAATATGTCGGATCAAATGGTTCGAAAAGGAATTACCATTGACATTGATGCGTTAAAAAAAGAATTAAAATCGGAAATAATTTTAATCAGCGCCAGAAAAAATTTGGGGATTGATGCCCTAAAAAGAGAAATTGAAAATTACGAAAACTGGAATACAGAACCCATTGCCAATATTTCAGACAAAATTGATTCCGTATTTTTTGAAACTATAATATCTACCTTTCCCGAATTTTCTTTATATAAATCGTGGCTGTTAATTACGCAGCAAAAGAACTTGGATTTTTTGTCTGCTAAACTCAATAATAAGATAACGGAATTTAATCCTGATAGCGAAAAAATTAAAAAATATCAGCACAAAGAAACCATATACAGGTATCAGATTATCAATGAAATTCTAAAGAAAACATATTCAGTTGATAAAAATGAAGCAACGGATTTACGTTCTAAACTCGACAAAATTTTAACCCATAAGATTTATGGATATATCATATTTTTTGGAGTTTTAATGGTCATTTTTCAATCTATTTTTGAATGGGCCAGTTTGCCAATGGACTTGATAGACAGTTTATTTGCCAATTTAAGCGAACTTGCCAAAACCAATTTGCCAAAAGGAACCTTCACCAATTTAATTGCCGAAGGCGTCATTCCAGGCATCGGTGGCATCGTCATTTTTATTCCGCAAATCGCTATCTTATTTTTGTTTATTGCAACATTGGAAGAAACTGGTTATATGAGCAGGGTGGTGTTTTTGATGGATAAAATTATGCGAAAGTTTGGTATGAGCGGCAAAAGCATCATTCCGTTAATTTCTGGAACAGCATGCGCTATTCCCGCAATTATGGCTTCAAGAAACATCAGTGATTGGAAAGAAAGATTAATTACCATTTTGGTGATTCCTTTTACAACTTGTTCTGCACGTTTGCCGGTTTACGCCATTTTAATTGCTTTAATTATTCCCGATGAGCGTGTTTTTGGTATTTTTAGTATGCAGGGATTAACCTTAATGGGATTGTATCTTTTGGGTTTCGCTGCTGCAATTTCTTCAGCAATTTTATTGCACAACGTGTTAAAAATTAAAACGCAAAGCTTGTTTGTCATTGAAATGCCAAACTATAAATTGCCTTCTATTAAAAATGTATTTTTTGAAGTTGTTGAAAAAACAAAAGCCTTTATTTTTGGTGCTGGTAAAATAATTTTGGCTTTGTCCATAATTTTGTGGTTTTTAGCCTCAAACGGATCTGAAAAATTCAAAAATGCAACTGAATTTGTAACCACACAAGAATCCGTAAATAATTTACCGGAAAACGTTCTTAATAAAAAAATAGCTTCCTACAGATTAGAACACTCCTATATTGGAATTATGGGAAAAGTAATTGAGCCCGTTATTAAACCTATGGGTTACGATTGGAAAATTGGAATTGCCTTAATAAGTTCCTTTGCGGCTCGTGAGGTTTTTATTGGCGCTTTAGCAACTATCTACAATGTTGAAAGCGACAGTGATGAAGGCCCGGGAACTATAAAAGAACGAATGGCGGCGGAAGTTGATCCAGTAACCGGCGAAAAAAGATTTAATTTTGCCACAGGAATGTCCCTATTGCTTTTTTATGCATTTGCCATGCAATGCATTGGCACGCTTGCGATTGTAAAACGCGAAACTAAAAGCTGGAAATGGCCAATTTTACAACTAACGGGAATGGGCGCTTTGGCTTATATTGTTGCGGCAATAACCTTTAATATTTTAAGCTAATGCAGGATTATCTGGTATATATCGCTTTAGGACTCGCCATCGCATTTTTGATTAAAAAGTATTTTTTTAAGTCAAAAAAGAACAAAAATCGCGATCCTGGATGCGATGGTTGCCATTAAATTTGTTAAATTGTTTATTTGTTTAACCGTGTAACTGTTTGTTTTCTGAAATGCTTAATTGGCTAATAAACCAATTGGCTAATTTTTGTCTCTTATCTCTTCTCTTTCTAAACGTTGTTATTAATTGGCGAATTTTCCATTCCAATTATTAATTTCCCCTTCTGGGGTTAGGGGGCTTTTCTAACTCAACCCAACATCTAAAGTCATCATCACTATAAAACCTCCAATAAATCCAAGTGTGGCCACATCGGTATATTTGTC
>JAAFHC010000229.1:1944-4743 GCA_010906935.1 Gelidibacter sp. | reverse complement strand
GATTGTTTCCTTGTTTCACCGTTACCAAATAAACACCTACCTGGAATTGCTGTCCGAACTCATAAGACTCCTGAGCACTTCCTTGTTTGCTGTAGACCTGTCTGCCCAACAAATCAAATACATTGACATCAATTTTT
Source organism: Gelidibacter sp. (assembly GCA_010906935.1). Lineage (GTDB taxonomy): Bacteria > Bacteroidota > Bacteroidia > Flavobacteriales > Flavobacteriaceae > Lutibacter. The sequence continues at coordinate 4,606 of JAAFHC010000229.1, read as the reverse complement.
TCTTCATTTTGAACTCCTTGAAGTTTCAACATAAAGTAATCTGCCGATGGATTTGGATAGGCAATTACATTGAAAAGTGACAGTTCTGCCGCAACTTCAGGTTGCGCAACTTTGACACTTGTGGTATTAAGAGCAGGTGCAACTATATTAAAGCCACTATGTACAACTAAATTACCACCAGTAAGGTTCATCTTTTCAGTTTTGCTGTTCACCCAATTGCTGGAGAAAAGAACATTTCCAAGAACTGTTGGATCTGCTCCCAATTCAACAAGTACAAAGGAAATTAAATCATTTTTACCTGGTTCCCCATTATCAGTTATCTTAACGTACAGATCTTTATTCCCTGACGAAAAATACGAAGTTCCAAAACCTGATACATCTTTAATATTGGCTTTTGCAAGATATTCAGCCGTTTGAGAACTAGGAACACTTGCATTTACACCGAGTGATGCCATGGCATTGGCTGTAACTTGGTAATTATGAACTTTGCCATCCGGTTCAGTCCTACGAAGAATTATGTTCATATTTCCACCTATATTCTTCTTGTTCTTATATTTAACGTTGAATCCAAAGTTCACCTTAGAGCCAACATCTACTTTCATGGTGCCAGCAGTTTCTTGACGCGCAATAATATGTCCACCTCCGGTAATGAAATCACCATTCGGAACATAAACAGTTATAACTACATCATCATCTGCGCTGTTTCTGATATAATAACCATTATCACCAACGATAATACCAATTCTCATGAATTTATATGGTGTGGCTGAACTCAATCCGTCAACAGTTATGGTTTGTGATACTGTACCAATACTAGTATCTGGCAACCCATTAACAAGGGTTGTAACAGGCAACCAATCCGAAAGTGGGTTATCCGAATTATCTCTGTCAACAAACCTTACTTTCGCATTCCTGATATCACCGGGATAACCATCTGCATAATCAATAATGTTAGCTCGCAAGGTCATTAGTGCCTCATAAGTTGATGTTGAAGCTGTGGCCTTTATAACATCACCTGTATAATCTACCAGTGCATCTTCTTTGGTGATTGTTAACGAAGTAGTTGGATTTGTAGGACTGATTGCAAAATTGGAATCAGGACTATTAATTACCGCTGTAACTGTTTTACTACCAGGTGCCATTTGACCAGTTGGTAGTGTTCCAAATGGTATTGGTTCTAGTAATGAAAAAGTACCAGTTGCAACTAAATCACTTCCAATAACTGTAAAAGCAATCGGTATCGCGTTCATTAGCTGTGTTCCAACTTTGAATGATACTGAAGCTGCCGCCTGTGGTCCACCAATTACTATTGGAGCACCACCAACTATTCGTGCTGTAAACGTAACCTGATCACTGTATTGTACAGTGGTAGGACTAACCGTTACTGATGATATAACAGGAGCAGTAGTAATAATCAAATTAGCACTTTGATAAGTCAAAGTATAATTAGTACTTAATGCTAAACTACCTTGATTGATAGCATATGGGCTACCTAAAACAGTTTCTCCAGCTACTCTTGTTAAAGCGCCTGTAAAGGTATCGCTATATGCTAAACCACCTACAGTAATTTGATACGTCAATGCAGGATCTGTAGAACCATAAACTTTAGTTTTAGCATCTGCTTTAACTGTAATTGGACGTTGAGTAATCTCAAAGTTAGCTGGTACATAAGTAATAGTATAATTACTATTAACAACTGTATTTTGACTAATTAAATAAGTACCTACATCTTGACCAATTGCCCTTGATAAATCACCTGTAAAGCTAATAGTTAAACTATTTGGCAATGCTGAACCTACTGTAGGACTTGACACAAATGTTAATGCAGGGTCTGTTTCTCCATAAATTTTAGTCTTAGCTTGTGCTGTAACTGTTACTGCTAATGGCGTGATTGAAAAACTTCCACCAGTATAGCTAATATCATAGTTGGTATTGTCTAAAGTACCTTGGGTAATAGCATAAGTATTAACATCCTCTCCTGCTACTCTTACTTGAGCACCACTAAAGCCAATTAAATGACCATTTGCTAATACTGTACCAACTGGTGGGTTAGAAGTATAGGAATAAACTGGATTTACAGCTCCATATACTTTCTCTTGACCAGCGTTAGCAGATACTATAATTGGGAGTTGATTAATGGTCAAGTCTGATGTTACAAAACTTACTGCATAGTTTGCATCGGCGGCGGCGGATGGTGTGATGGTATAATTACCAACATCTTCACCTGCTACTCTTGCGATTGCTACTGGAGTATCCAAATCAGCTTCATCATCACCATTTACAAATCCTGTAATGGTATATGTTAATGTTGGATCTACTGCTCCGTAAACTTTAGTCTGATTGTCTGCTGTTGCTGTCAATACCGCTTTGGTTACGGTAAAGTCTCCTGCTACTAAATTAAACGTGTAGTTATTGTCTAATCCTCCGCTTAAAGTAATCGCTCCTGTATGAACACCAACATTCGTTGTTCCGTCAACTGTTGTGCTGATTGATGGCGCTGTGTCGATGGTTTCAACTCCATTCACCCATCCGCTGTACTGGAAGGTCAAGGCTGGATTCACTGCTCCGTAAACTTTAGTCTGGCCTGCATCAGCAGTTACAGTAATGGTTTTCTTAGTAATGCTGAAGTCATCGCCATTGTAAACCAATGTATAGTTTGTAC
>JAAFHC010000229.1:0-1855 GCA_010906935.1 Gelidibacter sp. | reverse complement strand
TGCAGGTGTAAAGCCATACGTGTAAACTGCAGGATCAGCAGCACCATAAACTTTAGTCTGGCCTGCATCAGCAGTTACAGTAATGGTTTTCTTAAGAACATTAATCACCACATCCTTCGTAGCACCATTATAATTCGCACCATCAGAAGGTGTAAAAGTTACAGAAAGCGTTCGTGCATTTCCTGCATTTAAAACCGTGCTTAAAACTGGTGAATAAACAAATGACCCTGCAACAGTAGTTGTTGCATTTAATTGGGTAACGCTTAAAGCCGTTCCATAAGTAATGCCTATTGGATTTTCCCAAGTAATAACAGGTGTTGCTTTATTCACCGTCAACGAAGCTGCATTACTCGTTGCAGTTGGGCTACATGCACCAGTAACTATACACTGATATTGGTTAGTACTCATTGCCACAGTGGGCTTGGTCAATGTTAACGTTGCTGTAGTTGCACCAGAATATACAACTCCATTAGTAATATTGACAAAACTTCCTGCACCAACTTTTTCTTGCCACTGGTAAGTTAATGTTGCTGAACCACTTGCTGAGACAGTGAAACTTGCATTGCCTCCATAAGTAATAGTTTCGTTACTAGGATTTGACGTTGTAGGTGCAGTGCAAGTAACAGTCCAAGAAATTATAACTTGACCATTAGCTCCATTATAACCAGCAGCATTATTACTTCCACCGGCTCCACCACCACCATTATTTGATCCTGCTGAACTAGTCCCTCCTGCTCCACCAAAATTAGCAACACCTGCCCCACCACTACCACCTGAAGCATTAGTGCCATTATTCAAATCACCTGCGCCGCCGCCGCCGCCACCGCCACTAGCAGATACTCCACCTAATCCTCCATTAAATGCACCAGTTCCTCCGGCACCACCACTACCTTGAGCATTAGCTCCACCATTACCTCCATTTGCAGTGACTGAAGAGACATATGAATTACCTCCAATTTTACCTAATACACTTCCTGAAATACCACCTGACCCACCTGCTCCTACATATACATCTAAAACTTGACCAGGTGAAACTGTTAATGTCCCACCATGATATCCTCCACCTCCACCACCACTACCCTTATCATATCCACCGCCTCCACCTCCGGCCCAAGCCTTAATAGTGATAGTAATTACACCAGCTGGCACTGTAAACTTATTACTTGTAGTGCCATTATTAGCAGGGTTAGTAAAAGTTTGTGTCTGCCCCCAAACACTCACACTAAACACGAACGTTAAGCAAAGCGTTAATAACACCTTGAAAAAGGTGGTATTTCGTTTTGTGCTAAATTTTCCAATAAAATTGCTGGATAAATCTTTTAGATAGGTAATTTTTGATTCCATAGAGCATTTATTTAACTGTTATAAAATATGATACTGTACAATGACATAACTATTATTTTGCTCAGCAAAATGCCGAGTAATTATTTTAAAAAAAACGTAAGAATTAAAAAAATTTATAAAATCAATAATTAAAAATTATGATTTTAATGTGGGGTATAGCAATTAACACAATTTAACTATTGGCATTACCAAAAAAATAAAAACCAATAAAATAATTGAGAATTGTATTTAACAGTTGTTGTGGTTATGGGGGCAATACAATTTCATAGTAAATGTAGCAAAAAAAGTATAACTTGCTATTTTTCAGTAGTTAAAAACGAGTTTAATTTGCAAATTGCATCTATTTAATAATAAATGGTTCAAATTAATTTGCAATCGGTTAATATTTAAAAATGCGTTTTTTTGTATGAAATTTTGTTTAGTACATGACAAAAAATATAATTCATTGAAAAACAACAAATTAAATGTTAAAATATTAGGTTAAAGCATTGATTTTCAGTATATTAGAATA
>JAAFHC010000228.1 GCA_010906935.1 Gelidibacter sp. | reverse complement strand
ACGCTTTTGACGCGTTAGAACCACATATTGATGCAAAAACCATGGAAATTCACCACGGAAAACATCATGCTGGATATACAAATAATTTAAACACTGCAATTGGCGGAACAGCATTAGAAGGAAAATCTATTGAAGCAATTTTATCCGGTTTAGATATGAACAATGCCGCAGTTAGAAATAATGGAGGCGGTTTTTACAACCATGAACTTTTTTGGAATGTGATGTCACCAAACGGCGGCGGAAAACCAACAGGCGACTTAGCAGCGGCCATTGATGCTACTTTTGGGAATTTTGAAACTTTTAAAGATGCTTTATCTAAAGCAGCGGCTACTCGCTTTGGATCTGGCTGGGCTTGGTTATGCGTTCACGAAGGTGGAAAAGTGGAGGTTTGCTCTACTGCAAATCAGGACAATACCTTAATGCCAGGAATTGGCTGTGGAGGTTTCCCTATTTTAGGATTAGATGTTTGGGAACACGCTTATTATTTGCATTACCAAAATAGAAGACCAGAATACGTTGAGAATTTTTTCAATGTGATTAACTGGGATTATGTTTCAAAACTTTACGCAGAAAATAAATAATTTAAACTGTTGGATAAAATGAGTTATTCTTAGAAGTTTAACAATATTTATCCGTCAAATTTTAAATCAAACCGAAACAGAATAAATTCTGTTTCGGTTTTTTAATTTTAAGATAATTTGAGCAATTTTTCTTATTTTTGAAAAACAACGAATTCACATTTAAAACTTATACTTATGGCATTCAAAAAATTATTTTTATTCATTGCATTTTTTACATCGGTAGTAACTTTTTCCCAAATTGACTTAAAATATCAAACGCCGCATCCAGATATTTTATCATTAGCTGATGCACCAATGCCCCCCACAATGAACATCAATTTTGATGGCACAAAAGCCATTTTAATTTATAGAAATCAATATTCATCTATTGAAGAGCTTTCGGAAAATGAATTACGCTTGGCAGGTTTGCGAATTAACCCAAAAATCAATAGTACAAGTAGGGCCAGAAATTTCAACAACATCAGTATTTTTGATGTAAAAACAAAAATGGAAATTCCTATTTCTGGATTGCCTGCAAATTTAAAAATCACTGATATTAGCTGGTCAAATGCCCAAGATAAAATAGCATTTGCCAACACTACAGATACAGGAGTTTCTCTATGGGTAATTGATTACGACAAACGAAAAGCAACCAAGCTAACTGATGCAAATTTGAATGCCAATATGGGAAATACGTTTACTTGGCTGAAAGATGATTCGGGTTTATTGGTAAAATTTTTGCCAATAAACAGAAAACCACTTATAAATACTGAAAATGCTGTTCCCGCCGGACCAACTATTTCTGTAAATGAAGAAGGTCAAAAAGCACAAAACAGAACCTATCAAGATTTATTGAAAAACACCAATGATGAAGCTAATTTTGAAACTTTAGTAAGGTCTGAACTATGGAAAGTTTCATTGGACGGAAAAAAATCTAAATGGAAAGATGTTTCACTTTACCGAAACATTTCAACTTCCCCAGATGGAAAATATTTTTTGATCACAGAAATGAAGAGACCTTTTTCCTACATAGTTCCGTTTTCAAGGTTCCCAACTTCATATAATGTTTACGACAGTAAAGGAAATTTAGTAAAAACCATAGTTGATGTTCCTTTAATAGAAGAACTTCCTCAAGGATTTATGGCGGTACAAACCGGTCCAAGAAATATTTCATGGCGTGATGACCAGCCTGCAACACTCTCCTGGGCTGAAGCATTGGATGGCGGTGATCCAGAAAAATTGGTTGATTACAGAGACCAAGTTATGTTGCTTGAAGCACCATTTACGGCAAGCCCTAAACCATTGATAAAAACCAAAATGCGATATGGAGGCATTGAATGGGGTAACAGCAATTTGGCCACAATAAACAGTTTTTGGAGGAATACCAGAACGTCGCGCACTGAGTTTTTTGATCCTTCAAATCCTGCAAAAGAACCAATTCTTTTTAGTGAGCGAAATTCTCAAGATAGTTATGGCGATCCAGGAAATTTTGTAACTGCCCGAAATCAATTCGGAAGAAATGTTTTAGCGGTAAAAGATAATGCGCTTTACCTTGTTGGAGATGGTTTTTCAGCAGAAGGAAAGTTGCCTTTTGTTGATAAATACAGTTTAAGTGAAAATAAAACAATGAGACTTTTTCAAGCAGAAAAAGGAGAAATGCTAGAGAGCATCATAAGAATGGTTGATTTGGATAATGGTATTGTTCTTACGCGTTTAGAAAGCAACAATATATTTCCTAATTTCTTTTTAAGAAATATTTTCACTGGCGAATTAAATCAATTGTCATCATTTGAAAATCCGTTTAAAGCCATTCAAGATGTTTACAAGGAGGTTATTACTTACAAAAGAGACGATGGTTTAGAACTTTCAGCCACCTTATATTTGCCAGTGGGTTATGACAAAACGAAAAACGAAAAAATGCCGATGATTATGTGGGCATATCCAAGAGAGTTTGTTGATGCTGCAAGCGCCTCACAAGTTACCAGCAGCAGTAACCAATTTACGTATCCAAGTTACGGTTCGCCTGTATATTGGGTAAATCGTGGCTACGTGGTGCTAGACAATGCTTCTTTTCCGATAGTTGGCGTAAATAATGAAGAACCTAACGACACTTTTTTAACGCAATTGGTTTCTAACGCAAAAGCTGGTATTGATGCCGTAGATGCTTTGGGGTATATTGATAGAGAACGTGTTGCTGTTGGCGGACATAGTTATGGTGCATTTATGACTGCGAACTTGC
>JAAFHC010000227.1 GCA_010906935.1 Gelidibacter sp. | reverse complement strand
ATCATTTAATTATTGGAGGCTTTGCATTTGGAGTAGTTTTTATGGCAACAGATCCGGTAACCGGTTCGCAAACCAATAAAGGAAAATGGATTTACGGATTTTTAATAGGATTTATTTCAATTTTGATTAGGGTATTTAATCCTGCCTATCCGGAAGGCGTAATGTTGGCAATTTTATTAATGAACGTATTCGCTCCAACAATTGACCATTATATAGTGAGAAGCAATGTTCGAGGAAGATTAAAACGCTTAAAATCAAAAACAGCATAACCATGGCAAAAAATACTGAAAGTAATACATATACTGTACTGTTCGCGATAGGAATGGTGGTTATAGTTGGAACACTATTGGCTTTTTTAGCGTCTTCTCTAAAGGAGAAAATTTCCGAAAATAAACGTATAGAAAAACAACAAAATATTTTGTACGCCATGGGCGTAAATGAAAATGATGAAACCAGCGTTGAATTTGTTTCAAAAAGTGTTGTAGGTGCCGAGTTTTCAAAGTACATCACCAAACAATTGGTCATCACAGGAACTGAAGCAGTTGAAGATACAAATGCTTACCTAATAGATATTAAAAAAGAAGCGGCAGACGCTAAAAATCCTAACTATAAAAGAAGACTGCCTTTGTTTATTGGCGAAAAAGACGGTAAAACATTATATATCGTTCCGGTAAGAGGGAAAGGTTTATGGGATGCCATTTGGGGATATATAGCATTAGATGACAAACTGGTTGTTCAGGGTGTGTATTTTGATCACCAAGGTGAAACACCTGGTTTAGGAGCAAATATTAAAGAACGTTTTTTTATGGATGATTTTAAAGGAGAACATATTTTAGATGGTGATACATTTAAAGGAATTACCGCATCAAAAAGTAATGCTGACCCTAAAAATTTAAACAAAACCGATTTTGAGGTTGATGCCATTACAGGATCAACAATTACAGGAAATGGTTTATCCGCAATGCTTAAGAAAGATTTGGCCTTGTACGTACCCTTTTTAAAAACATTAAAACAATAATTTATGGGACTTTTATCAAAAAAAGATGCAAAATTAATAACTGATCCATTAGCAGACAATAATCCCATTACCATTCAGGTTTTGGGTATATGTTCTGCATTGGCAGTTACGGCAGAGTTAAAACCCTCGATTGTTATGGCAATATCGGTAATGTTTGTTTTGGCAATGGGAAATGTGGTAATTTCATTAATCAGAAATATCATTCCTTCAAAAATCAGAATTATTGTTCAGCTTGTGATCGCTGCCGTTTTGGTAATTATTGTTGACCAAATCTTAAAAGCTTTCGCTTATGAATTGTCAAAACAATTGTCCGTTTTCGTAGGCTTAATTATCACAAACTGTATCATAATGGGTCGTTTCGAGGCATTTGCGTTGGCTAATACTCCTTGGAGATCATTTTTAGACGGCATTGGGAACTCTGCAGGTTACGGAATTATTTTAATTCTCGTAGGTTTCTTTAGAGAATTATTGGGTTCTGGTTCATTATTGGGATTCAAAGTTTTGGGTGACTCCGTTGAAAAAACAGGTGTTTACGCTTACGGATATGAAAACAACGGATTTATGTTGTTGGCACCAATGGCTTTAATTACCATAGGAATAATAATTTGGGTACAACGCTCAAGAAATCCAGCATTAATCGAACATAATTAAAATTAGTTTAGGTTTATAAGTTTAAGCAAGAAATAATTGCTGAAAACTGAAAACTGAAAACTGAAAACTGAAATATATGGAACATATAGAATTATTTTTTAAAGCAATATTTATAGACAATATGATATTTGCCACATTCTTGGGAATGTGCTCTTATCTTGCCGTATCTAAAAAAGTAGCAACCGCAGTTGGACTTGGAGTAGCCGTAATATTTGTAATGGCAATTACAGTTCCATTAAACTGGTTGTTGGATGTTTATTTATTGAAAGAAGGCGCTTTGGTTTGGTTAGGCCCAGAATATGCTGAATACGATTTAAGCTTTCTGTCTTTTATTATGTTTATTGCAACCATTGCAACCATGGTGCAATTGGTTGAAATCATTGTGGAAAAATTTTCTCCTGCTTTATACAATTCCTTGGGAATCTTTTTACCATTAATTGCTGTGAACTGTGCAATTTTAGGAGGTTCCTTATTTATGCAATCTCGTGAAATCCAAACTTTAGGTTTGGCGTTTAATTATGGCGTTAGCTCAGGAATCGGATGGTTTTTAGCCATTTTAGCCATTGCGGCTATTCGTGAAAAAATTAGATATTCAAATGTTCCTGCACCTCTAAGAGGTTTGGGAATTACTTTTATTATTACAGGTTTAATGGCCATTGGATTTATGAGTTTTGGAGGAATGTTAACTGGAGGTGATGAAGCAGAAAGCAAAACAGAACAATCTGTAGTTGTTGAACCAATTCAACAAAAGGTTGGAATTACCAAAGAAGCTACTGACATAGCCAAAAACGAAATTGAAATTAAAGAATAATGATCATATTAGCAGCAAATACAGTAAATACAATTTTCGCAACAGTAGTGGTCTTTTTGATTATAACACTATTATTGATTGCAATATTATTGTTCGTAAAACAAAAATTATCGCCTTCAGGTCCCGTAAAAATTAGAATTAACGGTGAAAAGGAAATTGAAGTCTCTTCAGGGGCTTCATTATTGACAACTCTGGGAAATGAGAAAATATTTTTACCTTCTGCCTGCGGTGGAGGCGGAACTTGCCTGCAATGCGAATGCCACGTAAATTCGGGCGGCGGAGAAGCTTTACCAACAGAAACACCTCATTTTAGCCGAAAAGAATTAAAAGAGGGAATACGTTTGGCTTGTCAGGTGAAGGTAAAACAGA
>JAAFHC010000226.1 GCA_010906935.1 Gelidibacter sp. | reverse complement strand
AAAACTTCCTTATTGGATTATATTCGTGAAGAAAATGTAATTGCAGGAGAATCCGGAGGAATAACGCAACACATTGGCGCTTATGGCGTAAATTTAAAAAACGGACAGAAAATAGCGTTTTTAGACACTCCTGGTCACGAAGCCTTTACGGCGATGCGTGCTCGTGGAGCTCAAGTAACGGATTTGGTGATTATTGTTATTGCAGCTGATGATGATGTGATGCCGCAAACCAAAGAAGCCATTAGCCACGCACAAGCGGCTGGTGTGCCAATAGTTTTTGCTATCAATAAAATTGACAAACCAAACGCGAATCCTGAAAAAATTAAAGAACAACTTTCCCAAATGAATTTGTTGGTGGAAGATTGGGGCGGAAAAATCCAATCTCAGGAAATATCAGCCAAAACAGGTCAAAACGTTGAATTATTGCTAGAAAAAGTATTGCTTGAAGCCGAAATGTTAGATTTAAAAGCAAATCCGAATAAAAGAGCCGTTGGTACTGTAGTTGAAGCCTTATTGGATAAAGGCCGTGGCTATGTTTCTACCCTATTGGTTCAAGATGGAACCTTGAAAATTGGTGACTATATGCTTGCGGGTAAACATAGTGGAAAAATTAAAGCGATGTTTGATGAGCGAGGAAACAATATGAAAACTGCAGGACCTTCATCGCCGGTTTCAATACTTGGTTTGGATGGAGCGCCGCAAGCAGGAGATAAATTTTACATTTTTGAAGATGAAAAAGAAGCAAAACAAATTGCTTCTAAACGTTCTCAATTACAACGCGAACAATCTGTTAGAACACAACGTCATATTACCTTGGATGAAATTGGACGAAGAATTGCCTTAGGCGACTTTAAAGAATTAAACATTATTTTAAAAGGTGATGTGGATGGTTCCGTTGAAGCTTTAGCCGATTCATTCCAAAAACTTTCAACTGGGGAAATTCAGGTAAATATTATCCATAGAGGTGTTGGTGCCATTACAGAATCTGACGTGCTGTTGGCTTCTGCATCTGACGCCATTATTATTGGATTTAACGTAAGACCATCTGGAAATGCCAGAACATTAGCGGACAATGAAGAAATAGATATTAGAACATATTCTATTATCTATGACGCCATCAACGATTTAAGTGATGCGATGGAAGGAATGTTATCTCCTGAAATGAAAGAAGAAATTTTGGGTAATGTTGAGATTAGGGAAGTTTTCAAAATTTCTAAAATTGGAACTATTGCAGGATGTATGGTATTGAGCGGGAAAATTCAAAGAAATTCTAAAATTAGAATTATTAGAGATGGTGTTGTAATTCATTCAGGTGATTTAAGCTCGTTAAAACGTTTTAAAGATGATGCAAAAGAGGTTTCAAAAGGCTATGATTGCGGACTTCAAATTAAAAACTATAATGATATTGAAGTTGGTGATTTAATTGAAGCCTACCATGAAGTTGAAATTAAGAAAAAATTGAAAAGAAACTAGTAAATTTGATCTTAATAAAATATACGCTTTTAAAAAAAGCATAAAAAAAGCTAGAAATTAATTCTAGCTTTTTTTATTTGCCAACTGCCCGCAGGCCGCATCAATATCTTTTCCCCTGCTTCTGCGCACATTTACAATAATGTCATTCATTTCCAAAATACTGATGTAATCGGAAATAACCTGTGGTTTTGCCTGTTGAAAATTAGGATCGCCTATTGGGTTATATTCAATTAAATTCACCTTACAAGGCACGTATTTACAAAATTTAACCAAGGCCATAATTGCTTCTTTGGTGTCATTAATTGCATCCCAAACAACATACTCATAAGAAACCCTGCTGTTTGTTTTTTCATACCAATATTCCAGCGCTTCTTTTAAATCCTGCAAAGGAAAATCTTTGGTAAAAGGCATAATTTTGTTCCGAACTTCATCTATTGCTGAATGCAGGGAAACCGCCAAATTAAATTTCACTTCATCATCAGCCAATTTTTTGATCATTTTTGGAATTCCGGAAGTGGAAACCGTAATTCGTTTAGGCGAAATTCCCAAACCTTCTTCAGAAGTTATTTTCTCAATCGCCTTTAAAACATTGTTATAGTTCATCAATGGTTCACCCATTCCCATAAAAACAATATTTGACAATTTGTGGTTATAATACAACAAACTCTCCTTGTTTATGGCAGCCACCTGATCGTAAATTTCATCAGGATTTAAGTTTCGCATCTTTTTTAATTGTGCCGTAGCGCAAAAACTGCAATCTAAACTGCACCCGACTTGGCTTGATACACAAGCTGTTGTTCTTGATTCCGTAGGAATTAAAACCGATTCAACAATCAATCCGTCGTGTAACCTCACCGCATTTTTTACAGTTCCATCGGCACTGCGTTGCATAGTATCAACTTCAATATGGTTAATCACAAAATTGTCTTCCAACATTTGACGCGTTTCCTTTGAAATATTGGTCATATCTTCAAAAGAATGGGCACTTTTTATCCACAACCATTCATAAACCTGATTTCCCCTAAATTCCTTGTCGCCTTTTTCCACAAAAAAATCGCGCAATTGGGTTTTGGTTAAAGCACGTATATCCTTTTTTTTAATCATTTTGAATCAACTTTATAAAAAGATTCCCGCAATTGCGGGAATTTAATTATTAAAAAATAGTTTTTTAATTATAAAATTAACATCGCATCGCCGTACGAGTAAAATTTATATTTTTCTTTAACAGCTTCTTCATAGGCTTCCATTAAGAAATCGTAACCAGCGAAACCTGCAGCCATCATCATGTAGATTTAGGCGTATGGAAATTTGTAACCATACAATTCGCTATGCTAAAATCGTAAGGAGGAAAAATAAATTTATTGGTCCAGCCATTAAATGTATTTAAGTGATTGTTTGACGAAACAGCACTTTCAATGCCACGCATAACCGTTGTGCCCACAGCACATATCCTTCTTTTTTGGTCGATAGATCTGTTCACTATATCTACAGCATCCTGAGTAATAATCAAGCGCTCAGAGTCCATTTTATGTTTGGATAAATCTTCAACTTCCACAGGATTAAAAGTTCCCAAGCCAACATGCAAGGTAATTTCTGCAAAGTCAATCCCTTTAATTTCCAAACGTTTCATTAAATGTTTGGAAAAATGCAAGCCGGCAGTTGGTGCGGCAATAGCACCTTCATGTTTCGCATAAATTGTTTGGTAACGGTCTTCATCTTCCTTTTCAACGGCTCTTTTAATATATTTTGGCAAGGGTGTTTCCCCCAATTCCTCTAATTTTTGTCGGAATTCTTCATAAGAGCCATCATATAAAAAACGCAAAGTTCGTCCTCTCGATGTTGTATTGTCAATCACTTCAGCAACCAAACTTTCATCGTCACCAAAAAATAATTTGTTTCCGATTCTTATTTTTCGTGCCGGATCAACCAATACATCCCACAACCTGCTTTCGGCATTTAATTCTCTCAATAAAAAAACCTCAATTCGAGCCCCTGTTTTTTCCTTTTCTCCATACATACGAGCAGGAAATACTTTGGTATTGTTTAATATCATTAAATCTCCTTCATCAAAATAATTGATAATTTCTTTAAAAGTATGGTGCTCAATGGTTTTCTTTTTTCTGTCTAAAACCATTAATCTCGATTCATCCCTATTTTCTGCAGGATATTCTGCCAATAACTCTTCTGGTAAATCGAACTTAAATTTTGATAATTTCATGTATGTTTTTTATAGAATGAGCGCAAATATACAACATCCGCATAGGCGTTGTCAAGTGTTTTAAAATAAAAGTTTGTTTTGCAGCCTATTAACGGCTAATTTGGGCAAAATCTTCCCAAAAATTTGGATAAGATTTTGAAACAACGCTTGCATTTTCAATTTTAATGGCAACTTTTACCGCCAAAGGTGCAAAAGCCATGGCCATTCTGTGGTCATCATAAGTGGCAATGCTGATGTTTTCATTTATTTTTGTTGA
>JAAFHC010000225.1 GCA_010906935.1 Gelidibacter sp. | reverse complement strand
CGCTTTCAACCCGAACATAAAGCGTTTGTTCAAAGGAAGTTTCATTTCTATAAGGCAGGTTTTGGCTGATTTCATTTTGTTCCAACTGCGCATCTGTTAAATTCTTATAATAGGAAACACTTAAATTTTGTCCAGAAGGAAATTGTGAGATTATACTGTTTGAATTTTCTGATAAGTTAAACAGTCTAAAGCCATCAATTTCACCATCGTTGTCGCAAGCATTCGCTATTTTTAGATAGTTCACATCAAAAGAAGTTGAAGAAACCAACAAATTTACCTGAGCAACCCTGAAACACCCATTTGTATTTTTAATTCTGGCAAAAACAGTGGTTTGCATTGCATTTGAAAACGGACTCGCAGTAACCATATTTGCGCCTGAATTTGCTTCAGAAAGGCTTAAATGATAAGTTACGGTTAAAGAATTATCGCCCAATGTTAAATACGCATTTGCTTCATTTAGGTTGAAATCGGTTAAACCATTAGCGATACCATCTTCATCGCATTGTTTAAATGTAAAGGTTGAATTTATCACAGGCAAGGCTAAAACTTCAATATTGAATGATTTTGTAACCATACAAGTAGGATTGCTGTTATTCACTATTTTGACATAAATGGGCTGTACATTTGCGGTTGTATTTTGAAAAGAAATTATATTCGAAATTGGGCTGGATAAAGCAATATCCTTAAAATAAGAAATGGTAAATTTTGCAGCTGATTGTCCGTTTAAAATTTCAGTTTCTTTGCTTTTTAAATTAAACTTTTCAAAGCCGTCAGTATCTGTGCCGGTTAAATTTGAATCGCATAAGACTAAATTTGAAATTGTTACTGGCGGATTTGGAGATTCAAATACCTGAGCGGTAAAGCTTTCCGTTTCATAACAAATTGGATTTTGGATATTTTGGATTCGGGCAATTAGAGTGTCTGTGCTATTAAACGCTGAATTTGTATAAAGATTTAAAATTGGATTTGTGCCTTTATCTGCATCAATCTGATTTTTAAAATAAACAACTTCAAACACTGTTGCACTTTGCATACCCAAAATTTCTGTATCCTTTAAACTGTGTAAATCAAATGCAAAAAATCCGTCGTTATTGTCGTCACATTGCAAAATATTTGATGGTTTTGTGATTGTTGGCGGGGTATAAACTTCAAGTTTTACTTCCCCTTTATATACAATTCTAAATCCGCAATCATCAATATTTTCGACTTCCAATTTATAAATTCCTGCATTTGAAAATGACAGATTATTCAAAATGAGTGCGTCAGAAGTGCCGTATGGAATTCCATTAAAAGTCCATTTATATGTTGAGGATCCTGAAATATTAATGGGTGTTAATTGATAATTTTCACCCAAACAACGTTTTGCGATGGTATTGTTTAAATTTTGTGTTGTAATTCCGTCTGTAATTTCAACTGGGAGCAATATCGAAGCAATAAATGGAGGTAAACCCTGCATTGCCCTTCCTGAACCCAAATCCATTGCGTTAGGTAGGAAATTGCAATTTGCGCCCAATTCATCAGGAAAATTTATGGCATTTAAATAGCGAGTTCCGTTATTGTAGTCCGGAGGCACAATGGCATAAATTTTTCCGTTTGGTGCCAACTGCAAAGCGCCCCTGTACCCAGAATTTACACTGACAAGAAATTTGCTGGAGGCAATATTTGGATTATCTAAATCAAATTGAAACAGTTTATTTGTATTAGAATTATAAGTAGCGCAATACAATTTTGAAGATTTTGGAGAAAACTCAACGCCATAATTTTGACCATCTTGTTGAATATTGGAAATTAAAAATTGTCCGTCATTGGCAACTTTCCCGCTGGCGTCATCAAAACTGTAAAGCAATAAATTTCCAAAGTTTCCCTGTGTGGCACTTGCCAATTTTTTTCCGTCAGGTGAAACTTTTAAATAACCTCGTGGATCATTTGAATAAAAGTTAACTGGTGAAGGTATCGGCGAGTTTATTAAACCTGTTGCATCAATTTTATAAGAAACAAAAGTGTTGTTAACCAAAGAAATAACCCAAAAAGTATTGCATTCCTTACCTTTTACGGAAGTTACTTTTTCTGTCCATTGCGCATTTAGACCAAGTGATAAATCTACCTTTGAATTAGGAACAACGTCTCCAAGTCTACCATTTAAGCGCATATCAACGGTATAACAATTCAAACCATCGGTTGCTTTTATTAATACATTGTTATTATTATAATTATTTGCCCCAACCGTAAAAATATAGAACAAGCTACTGTTTCCTGGATGTGGAACAATAATGGCAGACTGGGAGCTGGAAGGATTTCCCAACAAGTTTGTACCATTCGGCATCACAAGGTGGTTTTTATTCCAAACTTTTATGCCGTCTGTATAAAAAAGTAAATTGCCATTTGCATCAGAAAATGAAGCACAGCCTTCGTTGGTGTCAATACTACTGCCTGTTACCGCAGTGGCGTTTCCATTGTTAAAATTAATTCCAGCACCCTGGCCAAAAAACCAAAAGTTTGCTTCGCCTTGCGAGAAAGTGTTTAATGAATTTAATACAAATAAAAGGATTATTAATTTTTTCATTTTAATTTGAAGCGGTAATAGCCTTCAAATATATAAATAACTTAAGAAATATTTTTAATTATACATTACAAATCCCTTTTTTTAAGCAATACATAAGAAAGATATATAAAAATAGCCGTCCAAATGATTACAATAATAAGATCTTTTGGCTGTACCGAAAAATCCTTCGATAAATCTTCACCCACTTGTTTTGCAACCGTTTTAACAGCGCCTAAACGGGTAAAAGGTTCTTTTATCAAGTTGCTCATGGCTTCCAAAGGGAAAAATTGCATCACATTGGCAACGTTTTCTTCAAATTTCC
>JAAFHC010000021.1 GCA_010906935.1 Gelidibacter sp. | reverse complement strand
TTGAAACTTAAAAATTACACCTCAGAGTTCACTAAAAACCTGAAATTGGCCACCCCAATTATGGTGGGATCTTTGGGCCATTTATTGGTTGGGTTAATTGATGATATTATGGTGGGAAGGCTTGGCCCTGTTGAATTGGCAGCGTCTTCACTTGGCAATAGTTTGGTTTTTATAGCCATTTCTATTGGAATTGGTTTTTCATTAGCTATTACGCCATTAATAGCTGAGTCTGATGGAGAAGGTGATGTGGAAAAGGGAAGGGGAATTTTTCAGCATGGTATTATTTTATCAACTATTTTGGGAATCGCAATGGTTATCATGTTGTTCTTGTTGAAACCTATTTTGTATCATTTAGATCAACCGGAAGAAGTGGTGATTTTGGCAATTCCATATTATGAAATTGTGGCCTTATCGATGCTTCCTCTTATGATTTTTCAGGGATTTAAACAGTTTGCCGACGGTTTGTCTGAAACAAAATATTCCATGTATGCGACCATTATTACCAATATTGTAAATGTGTTTTTAAACTTTATGTTAATTTATGGTTTGTGGATTTTTCCAAGGCTGGAATTGGTAGGAGCCGCTTTAGGAACATTGATTTCTAGAATAGTTATGGTGATTTTCCTTTTCCTTGTTTTGAAGCATAAACAAAAATTTGCGGTTTATATGAACCGACTGAAATTTAGTGAACTTAAAAGCAGCATATTTATAAAAATTACAAAATTAGGTTTGCCAACAGCTTTGCAAATGCTTTTTGAAGTTGGATTGTTTTCGGCATCTGTTTTATTGGCAGGTACATTTGGCGCATTTCCACAAGCTGCAAATCAAATTGCATTAAAAATGTCTTCAACTACTTTTATGATTGCGGTTGGAATTGGCGCGGCAGCAACCATTAGAGTCGGAAATCAAAAAGGGTTGGGTAATTATTTGGAATTGCGGCGTATCGCTTTTTCAAACTTCTTTTTAATATTAATTGTAATGTCTATATTTACAGTTGGATTTATTATGTTGAAAGACATTTTGCCGTGGATGTTTACTGATAATTTAGAAGTTATCGGAATTGCGTCTAGCCTTTTGATTGTTGCAGCGATTTTTCAGTTGTCTGATGGCGTTCAAGCGGTTATTTTAGGTGCTTTACGTGGATTACAAGATGTGAATGTACCTTCTGTACTGACGTTTATTGCCTATTGGATTATTGGATTTCCGGTATGTATTTATTTGGGCAAAATTTTAGATATGGGCACCATTGGTATCTGGATTGGCTTGTTGACTGCTTTAACAAGTTCAGCAATTATGCTGTTTTTAAGATTTAACTATTTATCAAAAAAATTAATACGAGAAAAATATGAACTTACCTAAATTTTTATTGGGCGACAATACCGATTATTTGGACGCTATTTTTGTGGTGCATACAGAGTTTCCTAGATTTGTGATCAATTTGGTTGATGACGAAATTGAATGGTTTGAAGATTTGGAAGGAGATGATGCAAACGAACTTGCCGAAATAGTTTCAGGTTTAATGGAAGAAGCAACAGCTTTTTACGATAGGGAAATGGAACGGTACGAAAGTGAGTAAATAACAGGTTATTTGTTAAATGTTTAAATGTTGAATCGTTAACTTATTAAGTTGAAAATCAATATTCAACATTTAACAATATTTTAGTGTTTATCTATTTGCTTTTTTTAGCAGCTTCCACCAATTCAAGTTTGCTCAATGTGGTTTTGGTGGTGAAAAATCCATAGTTGATAAAAGCGTTATTTTTTTCTATTTTTTCAATGGTTCCGGTTGAATTTGACCCGAGAATTTTCACCCTGTCTTTAACTTTATAAACGTAATCGGATTTTTGTTTTGCGGTGATAACGGCTTCTGTTTGCTGAATTTCCCTCACTTTTACAACTTCAACCATCACTTCTTTTTCAGTAATTTTTAGTTTTTCTTCTACCTTTTTGTTTTCAACCTTTACTTTTTGTTTTTCTATTTTTGTGATCGGTTTTACTGGATTTTTCTTTAAAAATTTTCCTTTTTCATTGGCGAGCCAATGGTTAAATTCTGTAGTAAGTTCTTTTTTATTGTTTGTTTGAAAATATTTATTGACCAGTTCATTTATTTTTCTTCCGTAAGCAAGCATTTTTTGGTTGCTGTCGTATAATTCCTGAAAATTTTCTAATTTCTCCTGAATTTTTTGTTGTTTTTCAGTTAAATGATCAGATTGTTTTATGGCTTTCGATTTCTCTAATTCCAATGTTTCTGAGGTTTTTTGCAATATATTTCGCTCTTGCTGCAGTTTAGAAATTGTTTTGTCGAGTCTTACTTTTTCAACTTTTACACGTTTTTTTGCCTTGTTGATTAAGCTAAACGGAATGCCGTTTTTTTGTGCAACTTCAAAAGTAAAAGAGCTTCCGGCTTGTCCGATAAACAATTTAAACAAAGGTTGTAGCGTTTTTTCGTCGAATTGCATGTTCGCATTCACCACATTTTCCAATTCGCTTGCCAAAACTTTTAAGTTGGCGTAATGTGTGGTAATAATCCCAAAGGCTTTTTTTTCGTAAAATTCTTCCAAAAATATTTCTGCCAATGCGCCGCCCAATTCAGGATCGCTTCCTGTTCCAAATTCATCGATTAAAAACAAGGTTTTGTCATCGCATTTTCGCAGAAAGTCGCGCATGTTTTTTAAACGATAACTATATGTGCTTAGTTGATTTTCAATAGATTGATTGTCGCCAATATCGGTCAATATATTTTCAAAAAAACAAGTTTCCGAACGAAAATGAACAGGAATTAACAAACCGCTTTGAAACATTGCTTGCAGCAAACCAATGGTTTTTAGCGTAATGCTTTTTCCGCCGGCATTTGGTCCAGAAATGACGATGATTTGTTGTTGATTATTTAACTCCAGCGTTTGGGGAAATGTTTCCAAACCTTTTTCTTGATTATTCAGTAATAAAATAGGGTGGTAGGCATCTTTTAAAAAAACCTTTCTTTCTGAAGTCATTTTAGGCAAACAAGCGCGAACGGTTTTTGCGTATTTTGCTTTTGCCCCAATTACGTCAAGTTTTATAAGATATTTTTGATATTCAATTAAATCGGGCGCAAATATTCGCGTAGAATCGGTCAGTTCTTTTAAGATTCTTACAATTTCCTGATGCTCGTCGTAGGCCAAGTTTTGAAGTTCCCGTGCAAACTGTAAGGTGGTTTCTGGCGCAATAAATACAATGCTTCCAGTTTTTGATGTGCCCAACAAACTTCCTTTCACTTTTTTTCGATGCATTGCCTGAACCGCCAAAACCCGCTGATTGTCAACAACAGATTCGCGTATTTCATCCAAATAACCTGCACTATTACATAGATTTAAGGCTTTGTTGAAACTTGCGCCAATTTTAGAACGAATGGCATTTATTTCGCCTCGAAGCTGTTTCAGTAAGGCTGAAGCATTGTCCTGAACCTCTCCAAATGGTGTGATGATGGCTTTTATGTTTTCAATTAGTTCTTTTTGGATTTCAATTTCTTCTGAAAATTTAAAAAGCGTGGGATAAATCAACTTAAATTTATTGAAAAATTTAAGCAATTCAAAAATAGTGTTTGCGTTGTTTGTTATTTTTAAAAAAGAAGCGGGTTCAAGATAACTGTTTTCGATTTTTAATAGGTGAATTTCCTTATGAATATCATCAAAATAATGGCTTGGAATTCGGTTGTCATTTTCAAGAGAAGATAAATATTCATTTACTTGCAGCAACTCCGGAAGCAGTATTTCTTTTGATTTTAAGGGTCTTATTTTTAATGAGGCTTCCTTTCCCAAATCGGAAATGCAATAGCCTCCTACTTTTTTTAAAACGGTAAAAAATTCTAAATCTGTTAATGTTTTTTCTGAAATACTACTCATAAATTACCTTACTTTTGAAAAGTTTTACAAAAGTAACCATAAAATTTTGAAAGTGTAAAGTCAAAAAATGAAAGTTCAAAATTGCAGTCTAATTTATAAAATGTATGCAAAAAAATATTCAATTTTATAATTTTGCTTAATTTTGAAATTGAATATTAAAAAAATGAACATAAAAATAAGCGACAGTTGGAAACCAATATTACAAACTGAGTTTGAAAAGCCTTATTTTGAAGTGCTTATGAAATATGTAAAGGAAGAATATGCTGCAAATTCTTGTTTTCCTGCAGTAAATCAAATTTTTGAAGCATTTAATTTGTGCTCTTTTGAAGATTTAAAAGTCGTAATTATTGGTCAGGATCCATATCACGGAGAAGGACAGGCACATGGATTGTGTTTTTCTGTTAATGAAGGCATTAAACATCCGCCATCATTAAAAAATATTTTCAAGGAAATTGAGTCCGATTTGTCAATTCCCTACCCCGAAAGCGGTAATTTGTCGCGTTGGGCTAATCAAGGCGTTCTTTTATTGAATGCCACTTTAACGGTAAAATCAAAAAATGCCGGCTCTCATCAAAATAAAGGATGGGAACAGTTTACAGATGCCGTTATTTCAATTATTTCAGAAAAAAAAGAACACGTCGTTTTTTTATTATGGGGTGATTATGCCAAAAAGAAGGGCAAAAAAATAGATCCAAAAAAACATTGTGTATTCACCAGTGGCCATCCTTCGCCATTAAGCGCCAACCGCGGGTACTGGTTTGTGAATAAACATTTTAGCAAAACAAATAACTATCTTAAAACCAAGAATTTAAGTCTTATAAAATGGTGATTAATATCATATTGTATTTATGCAATAATTGTTACTTTTACAGAAATTAAATCAAAAAAAATGAAAAATAACATAAAATTTTTTACAGTGCTTTTTAGCATACTATTAATGGTTAGTTGCAAGGATAAAGAAAAATATTCAAAAGTAAATAACGAAGCAGCAGTGCCTAAAACTGATATTCATAAAATTGTGGTAAAAGAAGCTTTAGACGGCGGCAGTTACATCTATTTAAATGTTGACGAAAACGGACAAAATTATTGGATGGCAATTGCAAATATTCCTGTAACAGTTGGTGATACTTACTATTATGATGGAGGAATGATGATGAAGGATTTTGAAAGTAAACAGTTGAAAAAGACTTTTGATGAAATTGTTTTTGTAAACACCATTAGAACTACTGAAATTATGGCAGAAACAGTAGCCGAAGTTGAAAATACACACACTGCGGCACCTTCTGTCATAGAAAATGACGTAAAAATTGAAAAACCAAAAAACGGAACTTCTTTGTCAGAATTATTTTCTGCAAAAAAATCATTTTCTGCAAAATCAATTATTGTGAAAGGAAAAGTGGTAAAAGTGAACAACGGAATTATGGATAAAAACTGGGTTCATATAGTTGACGGAACACAGTTTGAAAATAGAAACGATTTAACCATTACAACAACTGAAACAGTTAATATTGGCGATATTGTAACTTTTAAGGGTGTTATTGTTTTGGACAAAGATTTTGGACAAGGTTATGTTTATGATATTTTAATGGAAGAAGCCAAATTGGTTAAATAGCGATTGAATATAGAAATATAGAAGTGACATAAAATAGAAAAAAGTGCCTTTCGGCACTTTTTTCATCTAATCAAACTTACTAAGAATGATAACAAAGGTTACAAAACTTTGCTTCGTATAATATATAGCAATGTTTATGCCATAAAATGCACTTTTTAGTTAATAAACAGTTAAAAATGGAATTTGCACTAAAGTTAAAACTAAAATTAAAAGTTAAGCGTTTAACTTTCAGAAGTTGTAGTTGGGAGTCTGATATTAAAATAAATCGTAATTAAATTTTTAAAACTTTTGGCAGATAAATAAATTGTCTGCCATTTATTCCAAATGTCGCTGTGCTTTGTAAGAAGACCTGACTAATGCGCCACTTTCGACATACTTAAATCCCATTGTCAGTCCAATTTCTTTGTACTTAATAAACTGTTCCGGCGTGATAAATTCAATTACGGGTAAGTGTTTTTTGCTGGGTTGTAAATATTGCCCAATGGTCAATACATCAACTTTGGCATTGGCTAAATCCTGCATGGTTTCCAACACCTCTTCTTCGGCTTCTCCCAAACCAAGCATAATGCCCGATTTTGTTCTGCGTTGCCCTTGGTCTTTCATATAAAGTAAAACCTCCAAACTTCGGTCATATTTGGCCTGAATTCTAACTTCTCTGGTTAATCTTCTTACAGTTTCTAGGTTATGGGAAATAACTTCAGGCGCAACTTTCAAAATTCGGTCAATATTGGTTTTGTTTCCTTGAAAATCGGGAATTAGGGTTTCTAGTGTCGTTTCCGGATTTGCTCTTCTGATGGCGTTAATCGTTTCTGCCCAAATAATAGAACCGCCATCTTTTAAATCGTCTCTATCAACCGATGTGATTACGGCATGTTTAATTTTCATGAGTTTAATGGAACGCGCCACTTTTTCGGGTTCTTCCCAGTCAACCGTTTCCGGCCTGCCAGTTTTTACGCCACAAAATCCGCAAGATCTAGTGCAGGTATTCCCTAAAATCATAAATGTGGCTGTGCCTTCTGTCCAGCATTCGCCCATATTCGGGCAGCTTCCGCTGGTGCAAATGGTGTTCAATTTATATTTATCGACTAAATTTCTTAATTCGGTATATTTTTTTCCAACAGGCAGTTTAACGCGCAACCAAGCTGGTTTTTGTATTTTATCGGGTAATGAAGTTGTTTCTTGTGACATCTTAAATGAAAATTGACTACAAAAATACAAAGAAATTATAAACTATAATATCATTTCATTCTTGTCTGGTAAAAAGAAGAAGGACCGCTTCGCTAAAAGAAAATAGAAAATAGACTTTTGAAGATGTGTAAAATTGAGAATTAATTTTAAAGGCTATAAAGATACCAAATGCTAAAACCGATCAAAAACAGGATGCCAAACCAGCTCAGGATTTTAAGTGGCAAAGAAGGCTGCCATTCCTTAGGCGTGTGTTTACCAGAGATTAACATAAAATTTATAATGGCAAAAAATGGCGCGGTTAAAAACGATAATATAGTCGCTAGTTTTATTAAAAAGCCCATTTCCGATTTAAAGAAAACCAAAATTGAAATAGTGCCAATTGCCAAAAAGCTGATCCAAAACCAATACATATTTTTATACGATTTGTGGGTTAGCAATTCAAAAGCCTTTGTCATGGCTCTTGGCGATGCATCTAGTGTTGTGATGGTAGTACTAAACATCGTGGTAAAAGCGGCTGCGGCAATGAAAATATACATTTCTTGCCCTAAATTTTTAGTGTAAAGCTTAATGAGCTGTTCTGAAAACTCAACGGCGCCTGAGGCAAAAGTTTCTCCTGAATTGAACATTACAATGGCTCCTAAAGCAACAAAGCAAATACCAACCACCAAAGTGCTCATAAAACCGATGTTAAAGTCGAAAATAGCCTGTTTTGGCGTGAATTCGTTGGCTTTGTCTTTTTGTTTTTCCAATGCCCAAAGCGACTGCCAAATAGAAACATCGAGCGGGGCAGGCATCCATCCTAAAAAGGCAATTAAAAATCCCACCTCAACAGTTCCTTTTGGAATAATTTGTAGGAAACTGTAAGTATTTGGTGAATTAAATGCAGCAAGAATTAAGGCAATCAGCGTGCTTAATGTTAATGTGACCACAATTAATTTCATGAGTTTATCAAGCAAATTATAGCGCCCAATTATTAATATGGCAAGACAAATTAAAGTAATAATGATGCTCCAAATTACCGGATTTGTGGTAATTCCAAATAAATTAGCTGCCAATCCGGCAGTTACAATAGTTACTGCTGCTTGTATGGTGAACATGGTCGCCAGGTTTAAAATAAAATAGGCGAGCAACACACCTTTTCCCAATTTTTTATAGCCGTCGAGTAAACTTTCTCCTGTTGCGGTTGCATATCTTGGTCCGAATTGAAAAAACGGATATTTTACAATATGAATTAAAACCAATGCCCAAATCAATCCAAAACCAAAGTCGGCTCCCGCTCTTGTTGATTGCACCAAATGTGAAACGCCAATTGCGGCTCCGGCAAAAAGCAATCCCGGACCTAATTTTTTAAGCCAATGCAATTTTTTTGAAATCAACTTTCAGTAGATTTTTTAATAATTTCCGCCAATAATTTTTTGGCTCGTGAAAGCTTTATTTTGATGTTGCCAATTGGTTCATTTAAAATTTCTGCCATTTCTTTATAACTCATTTCCCTGAAATAGCGTAGATTGATAATTTCCTGATAATGTGGCTTTAAGAGCTTTAAATAATGTAGCAATTGGGCTAAATTTTGATCGATAATTAATTGGTCTTCAGCAGAAGGAGATTCATCAGAAATTTTATAGGCCTCAGATTCCTTTTTATCGATTGAAATGGTTTCAGTACGTTGTTTTCTTAAATGATCTAAAAAAATATTTTTTGAAATGGAAATGAGCCAGGTTTTAAAATTGTAGCTTTCGTTATACAAGTCAATTTTATCAAACGCTTTTGAAAAGGTTTTTATGGTAATATCTTCCGCTTCGTCTTCATCTTCAACTTTTGACAATTGAAAACGATAAACATCACTCCAATAAGTATTTAGCAATGTATTAAAAGCCTTTTGGTCTTTTTTTCTTGCTTTTTCAATTAAATCGGCAATATCACTGTTTTTTTTTACCAATGCGTAGGTTTTGATCTCATATTTTTTATAAAGATAAACATTTGAATCAATATTAAAAATATTTCAAAAAAAGGAATAAGCGGTATTAAATCGCTTTCGTTTAATTTTTTTGCGGAGAAGCCAATAACCAAATATTGGAACAAGATTCTGGTCGCAATTAAAACTGCAATTATTTGCCATTGATAAAGAAATCCTAAAAGTATGATGGCCAAAATCCAAAATAACATTTGAGAGACAAAAAACAGCCCCAATAAAAATTTATGAAAAGGCTTGTAAAAAGAAGCCGTTGAAATATGCCTTCTTTTTTGTTGAATCCAATCTTTAAATTCCGTTTTTGGAACGGATTCAGTAAAGCTGTTTTGAGAACAGGAAATGGAAGTATTTTTTTTTGTTGCCACTTCATTTATGAATAAATCATCATCACCCGATTTAATTTTCATGTGATTTATAAAACCATTTACTTTGAAAAAAGTCGATTTTGTGTAGGCTAAATTACGGCCAACGCCCATATAAGGAATGCCGATTTTTGCATAGCTAAAATATTGGATGGCGGTTAAAAGGGTTTCAAACCGAATAAGTTTATTGAGCCATGATTTTTTTATTTTTTGATAGGCACCGTATCCCAATACAATTTGATGTTCCTTGCTGAAATTACCAACCATTTCGGTGATCCAGCTTTCAGAAACAGGAATACAGTCGGCATCCGTGAATAATAAATGTTCATGTGATGCTGCTTTAATTCCTAAAGTAAGCGCGTATTTTTTACTTCCCCAGAATTGCTCGTTTATGGCGACATCCACAATTTTTATAGGAATTGAAGTTTCTTTTTTAAATTGCTCCATCACCTTTAAAGTGCGGTCATTTGAACGATCATTGATTAAAACCAGTTCGAAGTTTTTGTAATTTTGATTTAAAAAAAGAGGCAGGTTTTCAGTTAAGTTTTTAGCCTCATTTTTAGCGCAAATAAGAACAGAAACTGGCAGATTGAAATTATTTTCGGCAGGGTTTTTTTTATAAAATGAAAAAGATCCAAAAATAAAAACGTAGTAAATAAACTGAATACAAAAAATTACCGCAAAAGCAATAAATAGATATTCGAGCATCTCTTATTTATTTTCACATTGATCCGGCAATCTGCCACAATATCCGCAAGCTTGTCCTTCTTTATTTAAATGTGGATTTTGGCTTGCGCAAGTTCCTGCAAATTTGCCATCTTTTTTCGCCCAAATTTTAATGGCGATTCCTATAACACCAATGGCTAAAAGGCCAATTGTAATAAGTACTAGTTCCATAAATTAATATTATAGTGCAAAGATACAGATTAATCGGCGATGAATAAATAACGAATAATTTATTTTTTAATTAAATATAATGCAATGAAATTAAATAAAAATTGCGTTGTTAGCGATTGAAGAGGTAATATTTAATGATATATTTTTGTTTAATTAAAAATAATTACTATATTGTCAATCAATTAATATTTAATATTTTTCTAAAATTTATTGTTTAATAACCATCTAAAACTTTAAGAATTATAAAAATTATTTGAATTGATAAATATTAATTGGTTTTTTAGCTAAAAGACTCGTCCAATTTTATAAATCAGACGAGTCTTTGTTTTTAAAAAAGATAAGTTATTTTTTCACCA
Organism: Gelidibacter sp.; assembly: GCA_010906935.1. GTDB lineage: Bacteria > Bacteroidota > Bacteroidia > Flavobacteriales > Flavobacteriaceae > Lutibacter. The sequence continues at coordinate 13,899 of JAAFHC010000021.1, read as the reverse complement.
ACTCATCCTGAACATTGCTTGGCACCAACTCGAAATTTGAAAATTTAGTACTAAAACTGCCTCTTCCTTGAGTTATTGAACGCAAAGTTGTAGAATATTTATACATTTCGGCCAATGGTGTTTTGGCCTTGATGGTTTGGTATTTACCCTCACTGTCCATGCCAAGAATTACAGATCTGCGCGACTGTAAATCGGTCATGACGTTACCCATTAATTCTTCAGGAACCTTAACGGAAAGTTCATGAATAGGTTCCAATAATTTAGGTTTGGCATTTAAAAAGGCTTCTTTAAAAGCATGAGCTCCGGCAATTTTAAAGGAAATATCATTAGAATCTACGGCGTGCATTCTGCCATCGAAAAGCATTACTCGAACGTCTCGAGCGTAAGATCCGGTTAATGGACCTTCTTCCATAACTTCTAAAATACCTTTTAAAACTGAAGGTAAATAGCGTGCATCTATAGCACCGCCAACAATACAATTGTAGAATATTAATTTTCCACCCCAATCAAGGTTAACTTCTTCTTTTCCTCTTATGTTAAATCCTTCTGGTTCTGGCATTCCTTCATACCAAGGTTCAATTTTTATGTGAACTTCACCAAACTGGCCTGAACCTCCCGATTGTTTTTTGTGTTTATAACTGGTGGTTGCTGAGCGTTGTATGGTTTCTCTATACGCAATTTTAGGTTGCTCAAAAACTGCTTTTAGGCCATAAGTGTTTTGTAAAATCCAATCAATGGTCGCCAAATGCAATTCCCCTTGGCAAGATAAAATAAGCTGTTTTAACTCCGATGAATACTTAACGCTAACGGTTGGATCCTGACTATGAATTTTTTTAAGCGCTTCGTTTAGTTTTTCATCATCATTTTTATCAATAGCCCTTACCGATTTTGTGATTCGTGTTTCAGGATAAATAATTGGTTTTATGGTAATATTAGAACCCTTTGTTCTTAGTGTATCGTTTGTTTCGGTAAACTTTAATTTTAAAGTGGCTCCAATATCTCCGGCACTTAATTTTTCAACCAGTTCCCTATTTTTACCATCCATGATATAAAGCTGGTTTAAAATTTCAATTTCTTCATTTCTTGAATTTTCCAACTTATCATTTTGTTTAATTTCTCCCGATTTTACTTTAAAGAAACTAATTTGTCCCAAGTTAGGTTCATACACCGTTTTAAAAATAAACAACGCGGTTGGCGCATTTGGTTTGCATTCAACCGCTTTGCCTTCAACACTTTGTTCAGGTTTTAAATCGGCTGCAGATGGGGAAACATTGTCAATAAATCCCATTAAACGGCCGGTTCCCATATCATTTAAAGCTGAAATACAAAATACCGGGAATAGTTCATGATTTAACATTCCTTTTTTAATTCCTTCGCGCATTTCATCTTCATTTAAAGTGCCTTTATCAAAATAAAGTTCCATCAAATTTTCATCATTTTCAGCAGCTTTTTCAATCAATTCATTTTGAAGTTCCGTTGCATGTTCAATTTCATCTTTTGGAATTTCTAATTTTTCTGGTTTTCCTCCTTGTGGTCCAAATTTGTACATTTTCATTTTAAGAACGTCAATAATGCATTGTGCACCATCAACTACAAGCGGATATTGAACTTTAACCACATTTTTACCCACCAATTCAATAATGCTTTTATAGCTTTCATCAAAATCGGCGCTAGGATGGTCTATTTGATTGATTACAAATAAGGTTGGGCGCGAAAATCGGTCTATATAATCCCAAATAATTTCTGTGCCAACTTCAACGCCATATTGTGCGTTTATGACCATGACAATAGAGTCGGTCACATGCATGGTAGAGGCAATTTCACCGATATAATCATCTAGGCCGGGAGTGTCAATAATGTTTATTTTGTAGTTGCGCCATTCAGTGTGTAAGGGCGTGGCAAAAACGGAAGTTTCTCTTTCATGTTCAATTGCGTGGTAGTCGGAAATGGAGTTTTTGTTTTCAATACTACCACGGCGGCTGACTAATCCGGCTTCAAAGAGCATGGTTTCGGCCAATGTTGTTTTACCACTTTTATGGGCACCAACAAAAGCAACATTTTTAATGTGTTTATCATCGTATATTTTCATAATTCAATGGTTTTTATAAAAAGTTTTATAAAAGTACAAACTTTTTAATATAATAATATGATGAATGTTAGGGTTTTTTTAAAAGAGTTTTATTAAATAATGAGGTTTAGGCTGTCAATTTTTACGATTCAGGAGAAATAAACGACAATTGAGAAAGTAAAAGTTTTTCATCTGCATAAAACTTGCCAATTTTGAACCAGTAAATAAATATGAACCAAAAAATTTTAAAAGTATGCAACAAATAATTTTAGCGCTCGCATTATTAATTTCTTCTATGATTTTCGCACAAACAACGCCAAACACATTAGAAAAAGGAATCTCGGTCACCGTTTCAGTAGTAAATGCACTAAACGATGAAGGAACTGTAAATTTCGCTTTTTACAGCGAAGAAAATTTCATGAAACAGCCTATTTATGCCAAATCGGCTTCAGTTGAAAAAGGAAAAAGCACCGTTGTGTTTGAGGGTGTTGCACAGGGTTTTTATGCCATTCTTTGTTTTCAGGATGAAAATAATAACGGACGAATGGATTTTGATATAAATGGTATGCCAATAGAAAGTTACGGAAGCTCAAACAATGTCATGAATTTTGGTCCGCCAGAATTTGTTAATTCAAAATTTGAAGTAAAAGACAATGCACTTAATTTAGAAATTAAATTTTAAATTGCAGCTATAAAAATTAACTACCACCATGAATTTCAATTTAAAATATATCATAAAAGTATCGGCAATATTAGCCATCATCATATTTGTTATTGAGCGATTGCTTTTTAATGGCGGATTTAATTTACCCTTAAATGAATTATTTACTGTGCTGAGTATTCATTTTATGTATGCTTTTGTATTGACCTCGCTCAACGGTTATTTCTTTTATTCTTTAGAAAATAAATTTGATTGGAAGGAAAACCCTAAAAAAAGATTGATTATTGGCGCATCCGGTTCTATTTTATTAACAATGATTGGTTTGACAGTATTGAGATTTGTAACGCTTGTGGTTATTTTAGGAAATCCGATTGAAAGATTTTTAAATGATCCTAGCGCAAAAGCGTATTACTTATTTGGCTTGGGAATGACCATCATCATAAGTTTGGTGTTTCATGCTATATTTTTTTACAAGGCTTTGACTGAAAAAAAAGTAAAAGAACAGCAAATTGTGGCCAAAACCGAAACAGCCAAATATGAATCGCTAAAAAGCCAAATTGATCCGCATTTTTTGTTCAACAGTTTAAATGTTTTGACCTCATTAATTGGTGAAAATCCGAAGTTGGCCGAAAAATTTACCACAAAACTTTCGAAAGTGTACCGATATGTTTTAGAACAAAAAAATAAGGATTTAATTGAATTGGATGAAGAATTGACTTTTGCCAAAACCTATATGGAGTTGCTGAAAATGCGGTTTGAGAATGCCATAACCTTCGAAATTCCAGATAAATCAAGCGATTCAGAATTTAAAATTTTACCATTGTCATTACAATTATTGTTGGAAAACACCATTAAACACAATGTGGTTTCCGAAGAAAATCCGCTAAAAGTAACCATCACTGAAGAAAACGGTTATTTGGTGGTTTCCAATAATTTTAATCCGAAAACTAGCATGGAAAACAGCACCAAGATAGGATTGCGAAATATTATTGACCGTTATCATTTAATCACTTTGAAAAAAGTGGTGGTTGAAAAAAATGCAGAAAATTTCATCGTAAAATTACCATTATTAACTCAAAAAACAAAAACAATGAAAGCAGAAACTATTGAAAGCACCAAATATTTAAGAGCATTGGAACGCGTACATGAAATCAAAGAATTTTATGGAAGTTTAATCTCCTATTGTATCGTAATTCCAATTTTAATTTTTATAAATTTAAATTATATGCCACAGTTCAAATGGTTTTGGTTTCCAATGTTTGGTTGGGGAATCGGACTTATTTTTCACGGGTTCAAAGCATTTAGCTACAATCCTATCTTTGGAAAAGACTGGGAAGAACGTAAAATTAAGGAATATATGGACAATGAAAACAAACAGTATTGGGAATAAAAGCCTCCTAGCTTTGAAGGGGGAATAGAACGATAAGAAAATGTACTGCGAATAATTTTATTGAATGCGCCAGTTGGCATGTTAGAAAAAAAATGAAGTTAACAATATTTGATATTTGAAACTATAAATTAAAAACATAAAAAAAATGAAAACAGCATACACAGAAGAACAAAAATACATTAGGGCAAAAAAGACCGTGGAAAAAATGAAGAAATTTTATGCAGATTTGCTTGCATACCTATTGGTAATTCCATTTTTAATATTCATAAATCTGAAATTTTCTCCTGAATTTCAATGGTTTTGGTTTCCAATGATCGGTTGGGGAATTGGACTCACATTTCACGCATTGGGAGCTTTTAACCATAATTTATTATTTGGAAAAGATTGGGAAGACAGAAAAATTAAAGAATTTATGGAAAAAGATAAAATTAATTATTAAAATTTGAATGATGAAAACTGAATATACAGAAGAGCAAAAATATGTACGCGCTAAAAAAAGGGTAAAATCGATAAAGGGATTTTATGTACATTTAATGGTTTACATTTTGGTAAATGCATTTTTATTGATTGCAAGAGTTTTTTCTGATGGCGGAACCGAGGTTTTATGGGAATGGCAATCGTATAACACCATTTTATTTTGGGGAATTGGTCTCGCTTTTCATGCATTTGGTGTTTTTGGAATGGACATTCTTTTTAGTAAAAACTGGGAAGACCAAAAAATAAAGGAATTTATGGAAAAGGACAAACGAGAATTTTGGGAGTAGAAAAAATTTAATAATTTAAAAGTTTGTATGTTTAACGATATTAAAGGTCACTGAGCGGAGCCGAAGTGAAAATACCAAATACAAAATATGAAAGCAGTAATTATTGAAGATGAAAAACCGGCCGCAAGAAGATTGAGTAGAATGCTCAATGAATTTGGAATTGAACCCATAGCGATGTTGCATTCGGTGGAAGAATCCATCAATTGGTTTATGAACAATGAACATCCCGATTTGTTGTTTTTGGACATTCAGCTTTCTGACGGATTGTCTTTTGAAATTTTTGAGGAAGTTGACATTAAAAGCGCCATTATTTTCACAACTGCCTATGATGAATACGCCTTAAAAGCATTTAAATTAAACAGTGTCGATTATTTACTGAAACCAATTGACAATGATGAACTTGAAAATGCCATCAATCAATTTAAAAAGTTACATTCAAACGCATCAAAAGGGGGGTTAAATCTGGAACAAATTAAGCAATTGATTGCGCCGACCAATAAAAACTACAAAACCCGATTTACAGTAAAAATTGGACCTCATTTAAAAATGATTAATGTTGATGCCATTGAATGTTTTTACAGCGAAAATAAAGCGACAAATATTTATACAATAGACCATAGAACGTATCTTTTGGAAGATACCTTGGAACAATTGGAAGAAAAGCTTCAACCAACAACATTTTTCAGGGTAAATCGGCAATATTTCATCAATATAAATGCCATAAAAGACATTATTTCATACTCAAACAGTCGGTTAAAAGTGGTGTTGAATTCTTTCAAAGATTCAGAAATTATTGTGAGCCGAGAACGCGTTAAAGATTTTAAAATTTGGTTAGATAATTAAAAAAGTTAAAAGTTAAAAGCGAAAAGTTAGATATTAGATATTAGAAGTTAGATATTAGAAGTTAAAACCCCAAACTTAAAACTCAAAAAGAACCAATACACAAACAACTCTAGGCACTTTAGGCATTCTAGGCACTCAAAACTTAAACCCCATACATATTTTATATCAAATCAAAAATACCTTTCAACAAAATTTATTTTTAAATGCTTCATTTTCTTTTTGTTATAATAAAATAAATTAAGTAAATTTGCACTCCTTTTAACGAGAGCAGATTTTAAAAGGAATGAGAAAAAAAATAATGTAAACCAACTCTTTGCGTTATTATCGTATAAAAATCTGGATAACAATAAGATACAAATATTTATCATCAGCAAATATGTCTGAAGAAACAAAAAACACTGAAGAGCAAAATGATGCTCCTGAAGTAAATCAAACAGCGGCGAAAGCCCAAACAGAAACTCCGGAAGAAGTTACTGAAACAGTCGAAGCACCAAAAGCTAAAGAAGAAACTACTGAAGAAGTAGTTGAAGAAGTAAAAGCGCCAAAAGCTGAAAAAGTAACTGAAGAAGTAGTTGAAGAAGTAAAAGCGCCAAAAGCTGAAAAAGTAACTGAAGAAGTAGTTGAAGTAGAAAAAGCTCCAAAAGCTGAAAAAGTAACTGAAGAAGTAGTTGAAGAAGCAAAAGCGCCAAAAGCTGAAAAAGTTACTAAAGAAGAAGTTGAAGAAGTAAAAGCACCAAAAGCTGAAAAAGTAACTGAAGAAGTAGTTGAAGCAGAAAAAGCGCCAAAAGCTGAAAAAGTAACTGAAGAAGTAGTTGAAGCAGAAAAAGCGCCAAAAGCTGAAAAAGTAACTGAAGAAGAAGTTGAAGCAGTAAAAGCGCCAAAAGCTCCAAAAGCTGAAAAAGTTGCTAAAGAAGAAGTGGCTGAAACAGTGGAAGCTCCAAAAGTGGCAAAAGTAAAACCGGAAGAATTTTTAGCGAATTTTGACTGGCACATGTACGAAGAAGGTATTGAAGCTATTGATGCTGAAAACCTAAAATCTTTTGAAGCAGCTTTAGAAGTTACCTTAGGAATTGTTAGTGAGCGTGAAGTAATTGAAGGGATTGTTATCAGAAAAACAGATCGTGAAGTAATTATTGACATCAATGCAAAATCTGAAGGCGTTATTTCATTGAATGAATTTCGTTACAACCCTAATTTAGCCGTTGGAGACAAGGTGGAAGTTTTGGTTGATAAAAGAGAAGATAACACCGGTCAATTGGTATTATCTCATAAAAAAGCAAGAGTTATTAAAGCTTGGGATCGTGTTAATAATGCACACGAAACAGGTGAAGTTGTTAACGGTTTCGTTAAATGCAGAACTCGTGGCGGTATGATTGTAGATGTTTTTGGAATTGAAGCATTCTTGCCAGGTTCTCAAATTGATGTAAAACCAATTAGAGATTACGATCAATATGTTGAAAAAACAATGGAATTCAAAGTGGTGAAAATCAACCATGAATTTAAAAACGTTGTGGTTTCACATAAAGCACTTATTGAAGCTGATATCGAAGTTCAAAAGAAAGAAATTATTGGTAAATTAGAAAAAGGCCAAGTATTGGAAGGTGTTGTTAAAAACATTACTTCATACGGCGTTTTTGTTGATTTAGGTGGTGTTGATGGATTAATTCACATTACAGATTTATCTTGGTCAAGAATCAATCACCCAAGTGAAGTGGTTGAATTAGATCAAGTATTAAATGTTGTAATTCTTGATTTTGATGATGAAAAAACAAGAATTCAATTAGGATTGAAACAATTGAACAAACATCCTTGGGAAGCTTTAGACGAGAACATTAAAGTTGGTGACGCTATTAAAGGTAAAGTAGTTGTGATTGCTGATTACGGTGCATTTATTGAAGTTTCTAAAGGTGTTGAAGGATTGATACACGTATCTGAAATGTCTTGGTCAACACATTTACGTTCAGCCCAAGATTTCGTATCTGTTGGCGACGAAGTGGAAGCTCAAGTTTTGACTTTAGACAGAGACGAAAGAAAAATGTCTTTAGGTATTAAACAATTACATCCAGATCCTTGGACCAATATCGCAGAAAAATATCCTGTAGGTTCAGTTCACACTGGTACAGTGCGTAACTACACAAACTTTGGTGTTTTTGTTGAATTGGAAGAAGGTATTGACGGTTTGGTTTATATTTCTGATCTTTCTTGGACTAAAAAAATTAAACATCCATCAGATTTTGTTTCTGTAGGTGATAAATTGGAAGTTCAAGTGTTAGAATTGGATGTTGAAGGACGTAAATTAAACTTAGGTCACAAACAAACCAATGAAAATCCTTGGGATGCTCATGAAGAAAAATTTGCAATCGATTCAATTCACGAAGGAACTGTAAAAGATAAAAGCGATAAAGGATTGATAGTATCATTGGAAGATGGTGTTGAAGCATTTGTTCCTAGTCGTTTTATCATAAAAGAAGACGGGTCTAAATTGGCTAAAGGAGACGTTGCACAATTCAAAGTTATTGAATTCAACAAAGAATTTAGACGTATTGTAGCTTCTCATACTTCAATTTTTAAAGCTCAAGAAGAGAAAAATATAAAAGCTGCTCAACAAAAAAGTGTTGATACTGGCGAAAAAACAACTCTTGGAGATTTAGGTGGTGATCTTGCCGCATTGAAGAAAAAAATGGAAGGCGGAAAATAATCCGAAATTCATTTAAATATTAAAAAGGCTGCATCATATTTGATGTAGCCTTTTTTGTGCTATTACAACTATAAAAATTATCTTTGTTGAACTAAATTCAAAAAATGTCATTAATAAAATCAATCTCAGGAATAAGAGGCACTATCGGTGGCCAGGTAAATACAAATTTAACCCCAATTGACACTGTAAAATTTGCCGCGGCTTATGGTATGTGGCTTAAAAATCATACAAACAAAAAGGAACTTACCGTAATCTTGGGCCGAGACGCTCGTATTTCTGGTAAAATGGTCAGCAGTTTGGTGGCAAACACTTTGGTTGGTTTAGGAATAAACGTAACCGATATTGGCTTGTCAACAACACCAACAGTTGAATTGGCTGTGATGCTTGATGCTGCCGATGGCGGTATTATTATCACCGCAAGCCACAATCCAAAACAATGGAATGCCTTAAAATTATTGAATCATAAAGGAGAATTTTTAAATGCATTGGATGGTGAAGAGGTCTTGGAAATTGCCGAAAATGATGCCTATGTTTTTGCAGAAGTTGATGATTTAGGCCGTTATAGAAAGAAAGCAAATTATATTAACAAACACATCCATGAAGTTTTAAATTTAAAATTGGTGGATGTTGAAGCCATTAAAAACGCCAAATTTAAAGTGGTGCTTGATGCCGTAAACTCAACCGGCGGCATTGCAATTCCTCCTTTGTTGGAAAAATTGGGCGTTGAATGTATTGAATTGTATTGCGAACCAAACGGCGAATTCCCTCACAATCCCGAACCTTTAAAAGAACATTTAACCGATATTTCAGAACTTGTTGTTAAGGAAAAAGCCGATTTAGGCATTGTGGTTGATCCTGATGTGGATAGACTTGCGCTTGTTTGTGAAGATGGTTCTATGTTTGGGGAAGAATATACTTTGGTTGCTTGCGCAGATTATGTGTTGGGTAAAACCAAAGGAAATACGGTATCTAATTTATCATCGTCAAGAGCTTTAAGAGATGTTACATTAAAACATGGCGGCAAGTATCAAGCAAGTGCGGTTGGCGAGGTAAATGTGGTGGAATTGATGAAAGCGACCAACGCGGTAATTGGCGGTGAAGGAAATGGCGGCATTATTTATCCGGAATCACATTACGGAAGAGATTCATTGGTTGGTATTGCATTATTTCTGTCGCATTTGGCAAATTTAAAAGTTTCTTGTAAACAATTGAGAGACAGTTATCCGATGTATTTTATGAGTAAAAATAAAATTGAATTAACGCCAAAAATTAATGTTGACAACATTTTAAGCACCATTGCTTCAAACTATAAAAAGGAAGACGTGATTACTGTTGATGGCGTAAAAATTAATTTTGAAACCGAATGGGTGCATCTTCGTAAATCAAACACAGAACCAATTATCAGAATTTATACCGAAAGCACTTCACAACAAAGTGCAGATGATTTGGCAAACAGATTTATAAATGAAATTAAAGCAATTAGTTAATTAACGTATTAAAGAAAAAAGAATAGAGAAAAGAGACTATATAATGAACTGTTTGATTGTAGGATTATAAGATTCAACAAATAAACAGTTCAATAGAATTTTAATTATTCATTATTTGGAGCTCTATTTTTGTGCTTGAAGCGTTTATGAGTCCAAAAATAATATTCTGGTTGGGTGCGAACTTGTTTCTCAACTTTTTCTATAAATATATCGGACAATTGATAATCTGGGTATTTTTGTGCTTCATTAGTGATTAAACGAAAGGAAGTTTCATAATAGCCCCGTTTTATTTTTTTCGTTTCAATATAAACCATGTTCATATCATATCTTTTCGCCAGCATTTCGGCACCAGTATGAATAGGCACTTTTACGCCAAAAAATTCACGCCAATAAAATGTTTTGGACAGCTGCGGAGATTGATCGCTGAGCAATCCGTACATCGCTTGTATATTGTGCTTCTGGTTGTATTTTATTTCAGCAATTATTTTTGAGGTCAGTATTAAATGAGTCCCAAACTTTGCCCTTGATTTTAAAACCTTATCATTAAAGTAAGGATTAGCAACCCTTGTAAAAGCGGCATATCCTTTATATTTTACAAATGAATCCAAACTCATAATCCATTCCCAATTGGCATAATGCGGTCCTGTAAGGATTACACTTTTGCCATCTTTATACAATTCATCAAAAAAATTGAGATTGGTGAATTTATATCTTTTGTAAACTTTATCATTAGAAACCGTAAAGGACTTTATCATTTCAACAAAAACATCCACAAAATGACGGTAAAACTTTTTGCTGATTTTAAGGAGTTCTTTATCAGATTTTTCAGGAAAAGCCAGTTTTAAATTGGATAAAACCACTTTTTTACGGTAGCCAATTACATAATATACCAGTAAATAAAACCCATCAGAAATTGCATATAAAACACGAAAAGGCAACATAGAAACAAGCCAAATCACTGGGTAAACTAATATGTAAACTAAGAAATTCATCATATGGTTGCAAATATCGCATTAAATTTTTAATTATTTTTTGATTGGTGCGTAAACAAAGAAAAGGGTTCGACAATTTTTTATACTTTCGCAATTTATAAATTTAAAAGAATGAATATAGATACGGTATTGTTAATAATTATTGCTGCCAACGTGGTGTTTTCCATCAAAGGATTTAGTGACGAATTGTTTTTTGATAAATATAAATTCCAGATTGGATCAATATTAAGAGGAGAAAAAGTTAGAATGTTTTCTTCGGCATTTTTGCATGTAGATTATTTGCATCTTATTTTAAACATGTACGTTTTGTATATTTTTGCCCCGCAAATTATACTTTATCTTGGTGTTATAAAGTTTTTGATCCTGTATTTTGGCAGTTTGCTTGCAGGAAGCATATTAACGCTCAGTTATCATAAAAAAGAATTGTATTACACAGCAGTTGGCGCTTCGGGAGCTGTTGCGGGAATTATTTATGCTGCAATTTTACTGAATCCCGACATGAAACTGATGATGTTTCCGTTGCCAATTCCAATTCCGGGTTATATTTTTGGTGTTGGTTATTTGATTTATTCTATTTACGGAATGAAAAACAAAGTAGGCAATATTGGACACGCAGCGCATTTGGGAGGCTCTGTTGGCGGTTACGCGTTAATGTTATTGGTGTATCCGGAAGTGTTTTCAAACAGCACAACTACAGTTATTTTATTGGGAATTCCAATTGTGTTTTTGTTGTTGTTCGGAAAAAGATTTTTATAAAAAAAGCCAAACGAAAGTTTGGCTTTTTTTGAGCGAGAGACCGGGCTCGAACCGGCGACAGTCAGCTTGGAAGGCTGAAGCTCTACCAACTGAGCTACTCTCGCAAATGCTTGGCAAATATACAATCCTTTTAGACTTTTACAAACGTTTTTTAAGAATTTTTAAACTTTTTTAAGTAGTGGAATCCCAGTTTCTTATAACCTTCATTTTCATAAAACCGGTGCGATTTCTCATTTTCAATATAGGTATTTAATTCAGAAGCTTCATAGCCAATACTTTGTGCGTAATTGTAAATCCATTCAAATAATTTTTTTCCCAAACCTTTGTTTCTATGATTTTTGTCAATCACCACATGATCAGGCTCAACCGTTTTTCCGCAATAATGGCGCGTTAAAAACCAAAGTCCGCTAATACCAACCAATTCATCATTTAAAAACACGCCAACACATTCATAATGCTGCGTTGTCATTTCCAATAAGCGTTCTTTTAAAACATTTTCAGGCGTATTGGCGTTCAGTTCTTTCAGCAGCGGTAAAATCTCAACTATTTTTTCTTTCTCAATTAATTTAATTTCAAGATGTTCCATATTAATAGTAAATTAGCATCATTCATGTCAATAGTAGGAAAATAATTTCAAAAAAAGAATTGTTTCCGTTATTATGTGAAAAACCTCAATAAATTAAAAAATATAGCTAAAGTAATGATACAAATTAAAGAAATTTCTGCGGAGGAAACTTTTCCAATCCGTTTGAAGGTATTGCGTAAAAATATTCCGTTGCCTTACGAATTTAATGGCGATTTTGATAAAGACACCATCCATTTGGGCGCTTTTAAAAATGATAAATTAATTGCAGTTTCAAGTTATATGAAAGCAAGCAACAAAAATTTTGAAAGAAATCAGTACCAACTTAGGGGAATGGCTACTTTAACGGAATATCAGGGTTTTGGAGCCGGTAAATTGATGCTGGAAAAAGCAGTTCAAATTTTAAAAGAAAAAAACAGCAATGTTTTATGGTGCAATGCGCGTATTGCCGCAGTAGATTTTTACAAAAAGCAGGGATTTCAAACTTTTGGCGAAAAATTTGATATTTTATACGTGGGAGAACATTATGTAATGTTAAAAAAAATATAAAACGGGCATTTCAAATTTTGACACAAAGGAATGATTAATGGCAACCTGCCGGCAGGAAGGCAGCATCTGTTACCGCTAAAAAATAAAATTTAAACAGATGGAAAAGGCAATTAAAAATAGGGGGTAATTGGCTTGAATTGCGGAAACAACGTCATTCAATACCTTTTTATTGTATTTTATATCTTAAATAGACCCATTCTATTTTTTCAATTGAAAAATTTAAAGTAGATTTGGAATTTATAATTTGTTAAAAATCAATTGCTAGACTACAAATTAAAAATAGTTTTTCATAGTGCATCAAAATAAATAAATGAAAAATAAATTAATAATTTTATTTTATTTGGGGTTTTCTTCACTGTTAATCGGACAGGAAGCCCCGGCTATAACTAAATTGAAAAAAGAACTTCAACAAGGATTGGTTGATACCGCAAAAGTTACGCTACACCTAAAAATCGCGAATTTATATTTAAAAACAAAGTCCGATTCCTCTTTGGTTAATTTAACGAAAGCATTGGAATTGGCGAAAAAATCTTCACATCAACCTAAAATAGCGCAGGTTTACAATAGGATTGGCTATTATTATGAAATAAATGACAATTTTAAAGATGCCATAAAAAATTACAACGATGCTTTTTTAATCTATGAAAAACTAAATGATAAAAAGAAAATGGCAGGGATATATAATTCTCTTGGCATTAATTATTCCGAATTATATTCAGAAGACAAAGCAATTGAATATTATCTAAAATCGTTGGCGCTTCATAAAGAACTTTTAGATCAAGATGGTATCGCCTCAAATTATACCAACATTGGTAACCTATATTACAACGAAGAAAATCATGAATTGGCTGAAAAATATTTTAAGGATGCATTGCTCATTTACGAGAAACTGAAAAATAAATATGGGATTTCAAGTTCTTATACGAATATTGCAAATGCGTTGGCCGACAATGGAAAAGTAGAAGAAGGTTTGGATTATTATAAAAAATCTATCGCTATTGAAGTGGAATTGGATGATCAATATGGCATCGCCATCAATTATAACAATATTGGTGATTGCTATATCAATTTAAAGCAATATAAGGAAGCGAAAGAATATCTCGACAAA
>JAAFHC010000224.1 GCA_010906935.1 Gelidibacter sp. | reverse complement strand
TTTCTAACCTCGGACCATTTAGTTCAGGATCGCATGAAATCTTTATTTTATACGATTTAGGCCTTTTAAACAAAAACAAGGGTTACGATAAATCACCAAGATTCTTTTAAAAAACGCATTTCAACATGAAAAAAATTACTTTTCTCCTATTTATTTTTACCATTTCAACGCAACTCATGGTAGCGCAAAATTTAAAGCGCGCAAACCATTTATTTGAAAAAAGAGCCTATTTAAATGCGGCTGAGTTGTTTTTAAATGAAGAGCCAAAAACACAGGAAGTGTTAGAGAAATTGGCCGACTGTTATTATTTTAATACCAAAATGGATCAAGCGGCACCTTGGTACAAAATATTGATTCAAAATTATGAAGCCAACGTTGAAGCTACTTATTTATTTCGCTATTCCCAAGCGCTTAAAGGAATAAAAAACTTTAGTGAAGCCGACAAATGGTTTAAAAAATACAATGATAAAAAACAATTGGTTGTCGCTAAAAATTTGGAAACTTTGCCATTTTTTGAACGTTTAAATGCTGAAATTAAAAATCAATATACGGTTCAAAAACTATCTGTAAATTCAAAATTTTCCGACTTTGGTCCTGCTTATTTTGGTGATAAATTGGTTTTTGCTTCAGCACGAAATGGAGGAAAATTATATGTATGGAACAATCAGCCTTATTTGGATTTGTATCAAGCCAACGTTAATAATACCGACTTAACCAATGTTGTTCCTTTTTCCGAAACCATCAATACAAAAGTGCATGAATCAAGTGCTGTGTTTACAAAAGATGGAAAAACTATGTATTTCACGAGAAATAATGTTGAAGGTCAAAAAAAGAGAAGCGACAAAAACAAAGTCACTCATTTAAAAATTTACAAAGCACAATTTGTTAATAATGGCTGGACTAATATTACAGAACTTCCATTTAACGGCGATCATTATTCCGTTGAGCATCCTGCGCTTAGTCCCGATGAAAAACAACTTTATTTTGCATCAGATATGCCGGGAACAATTGGTTCTTTTGATATTTTTGTTGTAGATATAAATGCAGATGGAACTTATGGTTCTCCTAAGAATTTAGGATCAAAAATAAACACCGATCAAAGAGAACAATTTCCTTTTGTAAGCAGTGAAAACATCCTTTATTTTGCTTCCGACGGTCATTTTGGAATGGGCGGATTGGATATTTTTAATAGTAAAATATCTAATGAAACCTTTTCCTTGCCAACAAATTTAAGCGATGTGATTAACAGCAATTTAGACGATTTTGCTTTTGTTGTTGACGAAGAAAACGGAAGGGGTTATTTTTCTTCAAATAGAAATGGCGGAATGGGCGATGATGATATTTACCGATTTATACAAGAAAAAACTTATTATGTGCAAGGATTTGTGAAAAACAAAAACAGTTCAGAACTTCTTCCTGGAACGTTGGTTACTTTATTTGATGACAAGAACAATGCAATTAATGAGATGATTGTTGGTGATGACGCTGCCTATTCCTTTGAAATTGAAAAAAATAAAAATTATAAAATCAGAGGTTCTAAAAAACTATTCAACCCTTCCGAAATTGAATTTTCAACCAATGAAAAAGGGAACGTCAATAAAGATATTTTATTGTTGTTAGAATCTTATGATGATGCAGAGAGAGAAATTGTAACAGATAAAGATAAAACCCAAATCAAAATAAACTCAATTTATTTTGATTTTGACAAATCTAATATTCGTCCCGATGCCGCAATTGAACTTAAAAATGTGGTTGCCATTATGAAAAAATATCCTGCTATGGTAGTTGAAATTGGCGCCCATGCAGATTATAGAGGAAGTGATGACTACAATTTGATTTTATCGGAAAAACGCGCAAAATCGGTTCGCGAATATTTGGTAAGTCAAGGTGTTTCAAATGACAACATAAAATCTGTTGGTTATGGAGAAACCATGCCAATAAATGAATGTATTAAAGAAAAAATTTGTACCGAAGAAGGTTATAGCTTAAACAGGCGGTGTGAATTTGTCATCCTCGATTAAAATAAATCTTTTATTATGAAAAAAAAGCCGCTTTTCAGCGGCTTTTTTTATGCGAATTTCCCAATCAATTAAAGCATTTTTAACTTAAAAAAGACGACTTCTTTCTGTTCAGCTTATTTTAGGTATAACTTTTGTTAACTTTACACAAACAACAAATGTCTTATGAAAAAATTTGCCGCTACACTTATTGCTCTCTTATTATTTTCAGCTTCCACTATAGCACAAAAAGCAAACAATTATGAGGATCTATGGAAAACAGTACAAAAATTTGAAGAAGGTAATCTCCCAAAATCGGCTTTAAATGAAGTCGACAAAATATATGCGAGCGCCAAAAAAGAAAATAATGCTCCGCAACTCTTAAAGACATTGCTGTTTAAATCGAAATATGCTTTAATACTTGAAGAAGACGCGCAGTTAAATATCATTAATTCCTTCAATACAGAAATTTCAAAAACCGAATTGCCAACAAAAAACATACTTGAAAGTGTTTTGGCAAATTTATACTGGCAATATTATCAACAAAACAGATGGAAATTTTACGATAGAACCACTGCGGAATCTAAAGTTGACACAGCCGATTATAGAACTTGGGATTTACAGACCATCTTTGCTGAAATTCATTTGCATTTTCAAAATTCATTGCAAAATGAAGTATTGGCACAAAAAACAGATTTAAACAATTTCAACGCTATTTTAGAATTACAGAAAGATTCCAAAATTTTTCGTCCAACTTTATACGACTTTTTATCGCACAATGCGTTGGATTTCTATAAAACATCAGAAACTTCCATTGCAAATCCGGTTTACAAGTTTGAAATTTCCGACGAAAAATATTTGGCCAATTTCAAAGATTTTT
>JAAFHC010000223.1 GCA_010906935.1 Gelidibacter sp. | reverse complement strand
AATCATTTTTGGTTGTAAACCCATTGCTTCAGAAATTTCAGTCGCTCTTTTTCCGCCGCCGTGAACCAGTATTTTTGGTTCATCTATTTCAGAAAAATCTTTTAAAAATGAGCATAAAGCATCCTCATCATTGATGATGTTTCCCCCAATTTTAACAATATGTAATGGTTGTTTACCCATTGCTTTCCAATATTTTTTTCAGCACTAGTTGAGCTGAAAAGGTACGATTATTCGCTTGTTGAATCACAATGGAATTTTCCGAATCAATCACTTCATCGGTTACAATAACGTTTCTTCTCACCGGCAAACAATGCATAAATTTAGCATTGTTGGTCAGTTTCATTTTTTCTGAAGTAATTGTCCACGCGCTGTCTGAATTCATCACCCGTCCATAATCTGTAAAGGAACTCCAATTTTTCACATACACAAAATCGGCGTTTTCAAATGCTTTTTTCTGGTCGTATTCTATGGTTGAATTTTTGGTGATTTCAGGATTCAGTTCATAACCTTCAGGATGTGTAATCACAAAATCAGCTTCCTGTAACTGCATCATTTCAACAAAAGAATTTGCCACGGCGTGCGGCAACGCTTTTGGATGCGGCGCCCAAGACAATACTACTTTTGGTTTGTGAGCGGTTTTAAATTCTTCCATCGTAATAGCATCGGCCAGCGCCTGAAGCGGATGCCCGGTAGCACTTTCCATATTTACAACCGGAATTCCGGCGTATTTTTTAAAACTGTTGATGACCATTTCAGCTTGGTCTTTTTCTTTATCAGTTAACGATGCAAAAGCCCTAATAGCAACAATATCGCAATATTGCGCAATTACTTTTGCGGCTTCTTTTACGTGTTCCGATTTTGAACCGTTCATTACCGCGCCATCTTCAAATTCCAATTCCCAGCCTTCACTGCCAAAATTCATCACAATGACATCCATTCCTAAATTTTGGGCTGCTTTTTGCGTGCTTAAACGCGTGCGCAAACTATTGTTGAAGAACAACAAACAAATCGTTTTTCCTTCACCGAGGGTTTTGTATTGCAGTGGATTTTTCTTCAGCTCCATAGCTTCCTGAACTGCTTTTTGCAAGTTCCCAAGATCATTTATATGGGTGTAATGTTTCATTTTACAGTGATTTTTGTGAAAACAGATTTATGTTGCATGGCATCAAGCATAAAATTATCATTTAATCCGTTAAGAATCCAAGTTTCAATATGGGCATTTTGGGCAATTTCCGCAGCTTCAATTTTAGAAATCATTCCCCCGGTTCCTCCCGAAGAAATGGTTATTTCTGCTTCTCTTTTCAGCGATTGAATATCCGCTGTTTCCACAATCGTTTTTTCAAGATGGTTGTGCATCGATTCTTTCGTGTAAATTCCATTGGTGTTGGTGGCTATAATCAATAAATCAGCGTGCAACAATGCCGCAGTCAAAGCCGACAATTTATCGTTGTCGCCAAATTTAATTTCGTCCGTGGCAACAGTATCATTTTCATTAATGATAGGAATGTAACTGTTTTCGACCAAAACATTGATGGTATTCACAATATTTATTTTCGATTGTTCTTTTTCAAAATCGGAATACGATAGCAAACATTGGGAAGTTAACAATCCCAATTCCCTGAAACTCTCCTGATAAATTCGCATTAAATGTGGTTGTCCGATAGATGCCAAAGCCTGTTTTACGTTTATTTCCTTTCCGTTGCTTTCCAATTTCACAAATTGTTTGGCCACGGCAATGGCGCCTGAACTCACTATCACAAATTCATAATCGTCTTTTAAACGGGCAATTTGTTTTGCAATGTCCTCAATTTTACCTCTGGAGATGTTGTCGGTCTCTTTGGTCAGCACATTTGTGCCAATTTTTAGCAATATTCTCTTTTTACCTAATTTGACCATTTCCGTATATATACCATTTGTTTGTTACTAAATGTTGAAGTCCCATCGGACCTCTGTGATGCAATTTATCTGTACTTATCGCCAATTCTCCACCCAATCCAAATTGTCCTCCATCGGTAAACCGTGTAGAAGCATTTTGGTAAACCGCTGCGGAATCAACCGATTCCATAAAAGCAGTTGCTGTCTCTTCATTTTTGGTAATGATTACTGCAGAATGTCCGCCTCCGTATTTGTTGATTTTTTCAATGGCTTCTGCGGAAGAATTTACGCTTCCCAAAACAATTTTATAATCCAGAAATTCTTCAAACCAAATGGATTCATCTTTAAAAGCTGTAACATTTTCAAAAGTTGACAATTCAGCATCGCCTAAAATTTCAACATTGAACTCCTTTAATTTCTCAATCAGCTTTTTAATAAACGTTTCTCTAATTGGCAAGTTCGAATTGATGAGTACTTTGTCGGCCGCATTGCATGCCGATATTTTTGTGGTTTTTGCATTGAGAATAACTTTTAGCGCTATTTCTAAATTGGCTTCTTCATCTACATAAATAAAATTATTGCCTCTGCCGCTTACAATGACTGGACAAGTGGCATATTGCTTTACAAAAGCGATTAATTTTTCACCACCGCGAGGAACAATCAAATCCACTTTTTGGGTGGGATGCTGCAAAAAGGATTGTGTTTCCGTTCTGCTGTAATTCAGGTATTCAACCCATTCGGTTGAAATATTATTTTGAGCCAAGGCTTTATGCCACAAGTCCACTATTTTTAAATTTGAATTTAGTGACTCCTTTCCTCCTTTCAGTAAAATTTTATTTCCCGATTTAAAGGCAATTCCTGTGGCTTCAACAGTGACATCAGGCCTTGATTCATAAATAATCAAAACCGTACCGAATGGCGCAGTTTTGTTTTATTGGTAATTTTCAATCCGTTTTCGTGATTGAAATGATACAATTCTTTTCCAACCGGATCAACATCAGCCACCAATTGTTCCAAAGACAAAATCATTTCCTTAATTTTCTTTTCGTCCACTTTTAAACGGTCAATCATGGCCAAATCGTCACCACTATAATTTTTAACATCCGTTTTATTGGCTTCCAGCAGTGCCGATTTTTCTTCAGCAATAAATTTTGCCATAGAAAGCAAAACAGCATTGCGTTGTTGAGAAGTTAGCGTTGTGTTCATGAGTCTAAAATTTCTTTCAGTGCATTTATAAAAATAGCAACATGTTCCTTTTTTATACTTAATGGCGGCAAAATTCTTAGTAATTTTTTATTGTTTGAACCGCCGGTAAAAATATGCTTGTCGAAAATGAGTTTTTTTCGCAACTCACCAACTTCAAAATCGAATTCAATGCCCAACATCAATCCCTTTCCTTTAATCTTTTTAATTTTTGGAACTGTCGAAATCTCTTGAAGAAAATAAGCATAAACTTTCTTTACATTGGCCAATAATTTCTCATTTTCCATAATATCAAGCACCGAAATTGCCGCGGCACAAGCCAAATGATTTCCTCCAAACGTAGTACCCAGCATGCCATATTTGGCTTTATACTTATCGGCAATCAACACACCGCCAATTGGAAATCCGTTACCCATTCCTTTTGCCACGGTAATCACATCAGGCTGAATATTGTGGTGTTGGAAAGCGAAAAATTTTCCGCTTCTGCCGTAACCCGACTGAACCTCATCTAAAATTAAGACCACCTTATTTTTATTACATTCCTTCTGAACTTCCTGAAAAAACTCAGTAGTTCCTTCATCCAAACCACCAACACCCTGAATTCCTTCAATAATCACGGCGGCCACATCACCTTTGCCGATTTCGTGAATCACCAACTCCATGTCATTTAACGGCAAAAAAGTCACTGCCTGCTGAAGATTTATTGGTGCATTGATCCTTGTATTGTCGGTTACGGCAACTGCTGCGGACGTTCTTCCGTGAAACGCATTTTCAAAGGAAATAATTCTGCTTTTTCCGGTTTCAAATGAAGCCAACTTTAGCGCATTTTCGTTCGCTTCAGCGCCGGAATTGCACAAAAACAAGTTGTAATTTTCACAACCAGATAATTTCCCCAATTTATGAGCCAATTCCTGTTGCAAAGGATTGACGATTGAATTTGAATAAAATCCGATTTTCGTCAATTGTTCCGATAAAGATTTTACATATTCTGGATGCGAATGTCCAATAGAAATAACCCCATGACCGCCATATAAATCTAGATATTTTATATTATTTTCATCCCAAACATAAACGTCTTCCGCCTTTACGGGCGTTACGTTGTAGAGCGGATAAACATCAAATAATTCCATTTTTTATATTTTAAATCTGATTTATTTTTTCATAAGAAGCCACCAATCCTTTTATCAGTGAAGAGCTTAAACCCTGATGCTCCATTTCATTTAATCCTTCAATGGTGCAGCCGCTTGGCGTGGTCACTTTGTCGATTTCCTGTTCCGGGTGACTTCCTGTTTGTATCAACAAACTTGCCGCTCCCAAACAAGTATGCATGGCCAATTCCTGCGCTTCCTTTGCGTCAAAACCCAATTGGATAGCGCCTTGCGAAGTTGCCCTAATCAACCGCATCCAAAAAGCGATTCCGCTTGCGCAAATTACCGTAGCGGACTGCATCAATTTTTCTTCAATGCAAAGTGTTTTACCCGATGAATTAAAAATGGTTTTGGCAAGCTCTATATTTTCTGTACCTTTTTTATTTGCACTTATACACGTCATGGATTTCCCTACCGATATTGCCGTATTTGGCATGCTTCTTATAATAGCCAAATCGGCACCTAAAACACTTTCTATCTCAGCTATTTTTCTTCCAGTCACCGTAGAAATAATGGTGTGTTTTTTCGGATTTACAACGTCTTTTATTTCTTCCAATACTGTTTGCAACTGTTTTGGCTGCACAGCGATTATAACTATATCCGAGGATCGAACAGCTTTTTTGTTTTCCGTAGAAATTTTAACATTCGGCAGCTTTTCCCATGAACTTAGAGCTGAAATATCTCTTTTCGTTAAATACAAATTTTTAACTTTAAAATCTTTTTGAGTTAAAATTCCTATGGCAATTGAATACCCTAAATTTCCTACGCCAATAATTGCTATTTTCATTTGTTCGTTTTTATTTTTTTTAATAGGTCAAATGTGTTCGCAAATCGTGATTTCTATTCCTAAGAAATTTTTTCTTTGCTCGGTTCATAATTTATGTTTTAAAATGCGGTTGCTTTTAAATTTAATCCTTCTGATTCATTAAACCCAAGCATTAAATTCATATTTTGAACGGCTTGTCCCGAAGCCCCTTTTATTAAATTATCGATCACCGAAGTAATCAACAAGGTGTTTTTGTGTTTTTCCAAATAAATAAAACAATTGTTCGTATTTACCACTTGTTTTAAATGAATGGGCACTTTTGAAATATGCGTAAAAGGTGCTTCTTTATAAAAATCTTCATATAATTTGAAGGCTTCTTCTAAAGACTTATCAAACTTTAAATACACCGAAGCAAAAATTCCCCTGCTGAAGTTTCCCCGGTTAGGAATAAAAAACAATTCCTCTGAAAAACCAGCTTGCAATGCGGCCAAACTTTCATTTATTTC